>NZ_LLYU01000050.1:0-1699 GCF_002049515.1 Marinobacter sp. tcs-11
TGTACGTGGGTCTGGCCTTCCGGCCGCTGGATACCCAGACCTTTATCCAGCTCCACGATGAAGCCTTGCGGTACTTTGGCGGTCTGCCGGAGGAATGCGTTTACGATCAGACCAAGCTGGTGGTGATCAACGAGCAGTACCGGGAACTGACTCTCAACCAACGTTTCCATGAGTATGCCACCACCGCCGGGTTCCGGATCCATGCCTGCGAAGGCTATGACCCGGAGAGCAAGGGCAAGGTGGAAGCCGGCGTAAAATACGTCAAACAGGACTGCCTTTACGGCGAGGTCTTCCGGGACCAGGAACACGTGTGTCAGCACGTGCAGGACTGGGTTGAGAGTGTGGCCAATGTCCGCATCCACGGCACCACCGGAGAACCACCCCGGGAGCGGTTCGAGCAGGATGAACGAGAACATCTGGCGGCCTATCTGTCACCGGCGTGCGTGCAGTCTGTGGCCCGGGAGACACGAAGAGCCGACAAGACCGGCCTGATCGCCTGGAAGGCCAACAAATACTCCGTGCCCATGGCCTGGCAACAGGCCCGGGTGGGCGTTCTGGAGTCCGGCGGCCAACTGCACATCAGCGACCTGAGCACAGGCGACGTCATCGCCAGTCATGGCCTGTGTACGGACAAGGGCAAGGTGATCAAGAACACCCATCACTACCGGGATCATGCCCAGCGCGTGAGCAAGCTGGAAGCCGACATCAGCGCCCGGATCGGCAGTGATGTCGGGCATCGGTTGTGCCAGCAGCTCAAACGCTCCGAGCCCAAGATCTACAAGGATCAGTTGGTGGCTGCCCGCGACTTGCTCAAGCGCCACGAACCCGTGGATTCCGTGTTGATCACGACGCTGGCAGAGCGCCCCGGCATGACCGCCACACGACTGCAAAGCTACCTGGAAGCGGCCCAGGCCGCCGTTCTGCGGGAGCGACAGCCGGAGCCGTTACCGCAACCCAAGCAAGCATTGGATCTGAGTGCCTACCAGCGTCTTGGCCACTCCAGTGGCCAGGGGGTGACCCATGAGCCAGCTTGAGCAAACCGTGGCCCGATACCGCAGCCTGCGTCTGAGCGCAGCCGCTGATGAATTAACGAATCTGCTGTCTGAGGCAGAAGCCAACGAGATGTCTTATCTGAGCTTCGCGGACAGGCTTGCCGAACATGAGATGACTCAGCGCCAGGACAAGCGCATCCGCCGGAACCGGAAGATGGCCGCGTTCCCTGCCGAGAAGCGCCTGGAGGGCTTCGACTACCGGCACCAGACCACCATTACCAAACGTCAGGTAAATGCCTTGCTGGACTTCCAGTTCATCGACGAGCGGAACAACCTGGTGTTCATCGGCCCGCCGGGTGTGGGCAAGACCCACCTGGCCATCGGGATCGGCCACAAGGCGGTGGAAGCTGGTTACCGGGTGTTGTTCCGCAATGCCCTGGATCTGGTGGAAGAACTGGAACTGGCCGAAATGAAAGGGGAACTGAAAAAGCGGGTCAGCCAGTTGGCCAAGTACGACCTGCTGATCATCGACGAACTGGGCTATCTACCCATGACCCGGCAGGCCCGGTACAACCTGTTCCAGCTGATCAACAGCCTGTACGAATACCGGTCCATCATCCTGACCACCAACAAGGACTTCACCAGCTGGGGTGAGTTCTTCCACGACGACAACGTGGCGGTGCCGATCATTGACCGGGTTATCCATC
>NZ_LLYU01000051.1:0-1513 GCF_002049515.1 Marinobacter sp. tcs-11
CGTGGCACAGTAATAGTTCACCCTCGTATAGCCTATAGCGAAGCCCGGCAATGCCGCAATGCTGTTCACTTAAGCGGAGCAGCATCGCGATCCACCGGATAACGGGTCTTTGATATCTTAACCGTCCGAGGCGTTGTTGGCCTCGGACGTCTTTCTAAAAACAGGCTGCCAATGCCTCCTCTGAGCTCCGACAGCCGCCTACCCGTTCCCGACAAGGGGTTCGATGCAGCCATCACAATCAGTTGAACCGCAATATAATCACAGACAGCTTTGAATCGGATGTCTGACGGTGCGCGATCAAAGCTTACCGCTGCCATAGAGGCTTCTCGTCTGATGACATTGTAGCAAAGCAGTAACCCCCAAAGTTCTTGGTAAACGAGATCAATTTTCTTGCTTCTCAGCGTGATTGCATTGTTTTGCATAGAGCTTTTGATATCTCGAAAGCCCAGCTCAATTTCCCACCGCTCTTTATATAAAGTCGATATCTGGTCGGCGCTAAACCCTTCTACAGGCAGTGATGTCATAACGGTTTTAAGACCGTTTTTCACTTTGTAAGTCACCCGTCTTGCAAACCAGACATCCGGAAGGTTGGGGTTCTTTTTTCTGGCTTGTGGCGATACTTTCATGCGCACAAGGTCATCGCCTTCGGCGTAATTTTCCATTACCTCACACACAACACCCCTGCGCTCGGGGATCAGCCAATGCCGCTCAGCCCCTTGATCATTAAGGCTTAACAGTAGATTGGCGCTCCAAAAGCCTTTATCAAATAGCGTAATTGAGTGATCGGGTATTTGAGACAGGAAGCTTTCTGCAAGAGGAACCTCCCCCCGTCGATAAGGGCTGATTTGGGCATCAATCATGATATGTGAACGCACATTCATTAAGGCAATCAGTCTTAACATGGGGAAAGGCGTTTGACGCTTAGTTGAAGTATTGCCAGAGCCAAAATGTTCACGCAACTCAGCTGTGTCCTGGGTACGAAACAAGGCCCCGTCAACAGCCATTACTCGCAGACCTTGCCACTCATCTTCAGGGTAGCGTTCATCCCCCCATTTTCCGCCAGTTTGACGGAACAACCACTCAACCGGCTCAGAACCCAGTCGTGTGCGGGCATTGGTGATGCCACTGCGGGCAAGAAGACTGTCTGAAGCCAAGCCTTGTGCGCAGATATTGAGCCGCCTTGCCACTTCATGCACAGGCTCGTCACGGAAAATAGCCATGCCCAGTACGAGCCAAAGCACTTGATCTGAAGGCAGGCGACGCCTGCGGATGGTCGCTGAGGCTGAGAGACGGAGGGCTGATTCAACCCATTCTACCGGGATATTGTGAGTGAATGAGCTTAGGTCGGAGAAATTAAAAAGCTCACTTAGATCCAACAGATCGCACTGAAAAGGCATAAAAAAATCCGAAGTCATATCTGACTTCGGATTTTCTATTAAGCCCGCTAGTTACTCAATTTCCTAAGTGAACAGCATTGCGGCATTGCCGGGCTTCCAGATTGCTGATAAACCCC
>NZ_LLYU01000006.1:0-221284 GCF_002049515.1 Marinobacter sp. tcs-11
GGAATATCGTTTATCGACAACTTCGGCGGTTACAGAAACTACCCCGGTTATTGAAGTCTTTTTTCGGTCATCCGGACCTGGCGTATATCGCCGGGTGATGTTCGCTTACTTTGTTTCTGATTAGTATGTCAGGGTCAGAGCTACGCATGCCGCTGTCTACTATAATACCACCGTCGCAATCCAGGTTTGCGTCTTGCGCAAGTTCAGCATTGGGGATGGCTCCTATACCGATAACAACGACGTCTGCGGGTTTCGTAGTGCCGTCGGACAAACGGATACCGGAAACTCGGTCTCCCTCAGTGAGAATCTGGTTGACGCTAGCATTGAAGTAGAACATTACGCCGGCGGAGGCCATGCGGTTTCTGACAAAATTACTTGTTAATGGTGACGCTACTCGACACATCGCTCGGCTGTTGGCCTCAAACACAGAGACTTGTTTTCCCTGTAGATTGGCAGCGGAGGCGACTTCAAGCCCGATAACACCCGCGCCGAGAATGGCCACCTTCTCGCATTCCGGGGCTAACAGGGCATTACGTAATGCGGCGGAGTGGTCAAGATTCCTGAGATAGAAAACATTTTTTGCGCTCTCACCAGGTAAATCAATAGGACGTGGCCTCGCTCCTGTTGCCAAAATCAGCGTGTCGTATTTAATTTTCCTGCCGCCTTGAATCACTACTTGCTTTGCCGATCGTTCAAGCGCTATTACTTTACCGCCTTGTTCAAATTCAACTTTGTTGTCCCGAAAGAAATTAGGAGAACGGATCGGAGTTGGCGAGGGCAACTCATCTGAGGTCAAATAGGCTTTGGACAACGGGGGACGCTGGTAAGGCAGCGTGTTTTCCTCGCCCAAAATGGTAATCGTTCCGTCGAATCCATTCTGGCGGAGAGCCTCTGCGGCGGTCAGGCTGGCTATTCCAGCGCCAATGATAACTATTTTTTGCATATTCGCTCGATTCCTCTTTTGTTTTTGTAGCACTATAAAAGTCCGCGCAGTCGAGCTTCAGTGACTGCCTGAACCCGGTTGGTTACTTTAAGTTCGCTGAAAATCTTCTTCATATGCCATTTGACGGTATCCTCCGTCACGAGAAGCCGTTCAGCGATCTCTCTGTTGGTCATTCCGTTGCTTACGCATTTCAACAGAGAAATCTGCTTTATCGTGATAGTTGAGTGGGCATTGCCGGGCACAGGTGGCACGCTGGAGTCTTCTATTCTGACATCGGGATCCTTCGTAGCTTTAGCTTCAGAGTCGTCTGGCAGATCGTTAAAAAGATCCTGAGCAAGGGGGCTAAGAGAAAGTAGCGCTTCTTTGATCCAGAGCCGTGTGAAGTGACAGTTCAAATGTTCCGAAAGTAGGTTTGCATCAAGAATCATGCGCTTCGCCGATTTTGATGAGCCGAGGGCAAACGCTGCCAGGGCCTGACAATAGTGGGCGGCGATCCTGGTTCTAGCGTCTGAAATTGCGCTGGCGCTTTGTAGTGCTTGTTTGGCATATTTTTCGGCGACACCAAACTGTTTCCCAAGCCGTAGTCTATACATTGAGGTTACCAGGGCCATACGTGCTTGAATGGCCTGGTTTTGATTTGGCAGGAACGTCAGCTCACATTCATCGGGGAGTATGGGTGGACCCAATTCCTCGTTGTTCAGGAGAGTAAACTCAGCTAACTGAACTTTAGTCAGGATATTTAGACGAGAGAGCTCTCGCTCGCAGGAGGCTAAGCGGGATTGTTCCAACAAGGCCATGGCTCTATCTCGGAACCCTTGGTGGTACAGAAAACGGCTGTAGGCCTGTGTACACCCCCACAGAATATCTGTAACGCCATAGTTCAAAGCGAAATCGAACGAAGCCTGTGCAGATTCCTGGGTAACCAGGTGATGGTTCTGTTCGTGCAGGATTTGTAACTCAAGGGTGCCAAACATTTTATTTAAAAAAGTTTTTGGCACCTGAATCTTTTCTGCTGTTTTATTCGCCTGGATCAACACACTCATTGCTCGGGCGATGTCACCCTTGAACAGTTCAGCCTGAATTTCTGCAGTTTTAAGCCAGATAAAAGCGTAATGTTGATTGGATGACTGGATGGCCACAGCCGCTCGATGGGACAATCGCTCCAACTCTTCAAAATGGCGTCCACTGGAGGCAATGAATGCCTGGCAAGTAAGTGCTGCGCCTTTGCCAACCATGTTACGGTCGCCAAAGGAGTCTATCCATTTTTGACAGAGAACCTGACTCTCCAGTAATTCATCCTGTGTAGCTTTGCCTATCGCATTAACCAATTCCCGCCATCCTTCCTCATCAAGATTGCCCACCCCCCTGGAGCTCGGATGAAGCGAACTAACCAGTATTTCCTCTGCTTGACGAGCTTGTTGGCTGAAATACAAAATCCACGCGTAACCTATGCTCAAGGCAGCGATTTTTTTTATCGTACGAGCCGGTACTTTTCCAAACCAGGTGCGAAGTACTTCGATTTCACCCTGCCTCAGAGCCACGTCCAGAATAATGCTGTCACTTACGACGCGAGCCCAACGATGGTCACTGGCTTCCAGAGCTGCATTGATTGAATGGAGGTACTCTCCCCTACGCCAATGCCAGAACGCGACCCGTTTCAGTACATACGAGCGACGTTCTCGTTGGGTGGTGTTAAATAAACTACGCAAATACTCTCGCAGCACAGGGTGCATATCCATACGATCACCAGAAGTTCCGGTGGGAGCTAAAAGAGCATAATGTTCGTTAAGAAACGTAATTTCCCGGTCGGCCTCTTCTGTCTTATAGACATAGCCATAGCATTCAGCGCTGATTACTTCGAGCATCGCTGCATTGCAAAGAAAGGTCCTCGTACTATCGGGTAATGCAGTTAAGAGGTTGTCCCTGAAATACGAGCGAGTTTCCGGCCAAGTCGCTGCGGGGAGATTTGGGTTTGGGGTTTGGCACATAAGCCTGACAAGTGCTGGCCATCCACCGGTGGCTTTTATGATGTTGCTGGCTTCGGGGCCACCCATACCCGATAATTCACTAACCTCCTCTTCTGTAAATACAAGTTCATCAGCACCATACGTTACAACACCCGTCATCATAGACAAACGCGCCAACGCCCCGACGCGACTCGGTGCAATGAAAAATTTCACATTGCTCGGTGTTTCACAGATTAAATCCTCAATCAAATCCGCGGTATGTTTAGCCTCGCCAATCCCATCAAGGCAAATTCTTATCGTCTTTTTTGCATTACACAGTGCGTTTCGAAGAGCTTCGATGGTGTCGATGTCACTTTTTATCGTGCGCCAAGATTCAACTCCTTCGATTTGATATAAAACTAACGCTGCAAACAAACTGTCATTAACGCCATATGAGTCAGGGAAAGATCGGGTATTGATGTAAACGACGCTCTCAAGTTCCAGTTCGCGAGTGTTTGCTGCAAAGGCCACTTGTACAGATTTTCCATAGCCTGGCGGGGCCCGATACAGAACTACCTTTGATTCAGGCGTAGCAGAAGCGCTCAGGCAATAGCGGTCTAAACACCCTTGAGTAATGAAACACTGACGAGCCCACATCCTTTCAGACATCCTCCGACACCAGTCTTCCAAGCTATGGCGGGTCATGACAATCCGATCTCCTGCTTCGTCTCCCCGAAACGCGAGGGCGCTATGGGGTGAAAGCATATTGATAGATGTCTAGTGCGAAAACTACCCCTTAGGGTAGTTGTTTGATATCCGGTTCTGGCCAAACCTGTTCATGCCTACAACTTGTCAGTTCACCTGAGGGACTCGGTGTTCGCACAATGTAGAAAAATGATCAAGCTGAAAAACAATAAGGTGATCCTAATGTCAATGTCAGAAAATGTCTTAACAACAGAGTCTCTTCAGAGAGACCCTGATGCCGAAGGTTATGTCGACAGAAAACGCCACCTCTGGGTCCTTTCTGTGCTGTGGCCAGCGACGCCTCTTATTGGCCTTTATTTGGTATCCCAGACTGGATGGAGCATTTGGTACGGATTGGTGTTGATCCTTTGGTATGGCGCAGTTCCCTTGATTGATGCCATGTTTGGAGAGGATTTTTCAAACCCCCCCGAGTCGGCTGTGCCTCGGCTTGAACAGGATCGTTACTATCGGGTACTGACCTACTTGACGGTTCCTATTCACTATGCCGCCTTGATTGTCAGTGCCTGGTGGGTATCCACGCAACCAATGAGTGTTTTCGAGTTTCTGGCATTGGCCCTTTCCCTGGGAATCGTGAATGGCCTGGCTCTGAACACAGGCCACGAACTTGGCCATAAAAAAGAAACGTTTGACCGTTGGATGGCGAAGCTTGTCCTCGCCGTGGTCGGATATGGTCATTTCTTCATTGAGCACAATAAGGGGCATCACCGTGATGTGGCTACGCCGATGGACCCGGCGACATCCCGCATGGGTGAGTCCATTTACTCATTCTCACTGCGTGAAATTCCCGGTGCTTTCAAGCGGGCATGGGATTTAGAGGAACAGCGCCTCAGTCGTTGTGGAAAAAGTGTCTGGAGCCTGGAGAACGAAGTTCTTCAGCCTATGATTTTGACCGCTGTGCTTTATGCGGGATTGCTGGCGTTTTTTGGTCCCTTAATGCTGATCTTTTTGCCCATTCAAATGGCCTTTGGCTGGTGGCGCTGACCAGCGCCAACTACATTGAGCATTACGGATTGCTGCGCGAGAAGATGTCGGATGGACGTTATGAGCGTCAACAACCGCACCACTCATGGAACTCAAACCATATTATGTCGAACCTGATTCTGTTTCATTTGCAACGACATTCCGACCATCACGCCCATCCTACAAGGTCCTATCAATCGCTTCGCGATTTCAAAGACCTGCCTTCCTTACCTTCGGGATATCCCGGAATGTTCCTGGCCGCAATGTTTCCCTCATGGTTTCGTTCGATAATGGACCACCGGGTGCTGGATTGGGCTAAAGGAGATCTCGACAAGATTCAGATTCAACCCGGCAAGCGTGAATTCTATGAGCGTAAATTTGGTGGGACTGATTCTGAATCAGTCGATACCGCCGCGGCTAAATGATCGGCTAATCGGAACTTATATACCTCGTTTACTTTATTTACGTTGCAGAAAAAGAGCCTCTGACGTGCACCTGAAAGAGGGTGCGCGTCGGGCGCTACCAAAACAAAGACAATAATATCGTTTGAAAGGTGCTCTAAATGGCTAAATATCAATGCCCTGATTGTGGTTATGTATACGACGAAGTGGTTGGTGATCCGCACGAAGGCTTTCCTGCAGGAACGACATGGGAAAAAATTCCTGAAGACTGGTCCTGTCCAGACTGTGCCGTCAGGGATAAGGTTGACTTCGTTGCGCTTCAAGAAGCGAACCCGGAACTTTCGGTGTCCGCAACCAATACAGCGGTCCGCCCTGCCAGCCAAGCTAAGACCGAGGGAGCATCGCAGAAAGCAACGGACGCATCTACTCCTTCAGCTAAAAATAAAACAAAGCCCAAAGCGAAACCGAAGCCCACCTCTTCAAAATCGCCCAAAGACTCGACTCAAAAAGATACCTATCGGAAGTGGGTCTGCATCACTTGCGGCCATATCTACGATGAAGCTCTCGGAGATGAAGCCGAAGGCTTCCCTGCGGGCACTCGTTTTGAAGATATTCCAGACGATTGGTGCTGTCCGGACTGTGGTGCCACAAAAGAGGACTATGTCCTCTATG
Source organism: Marinobacter sp. tcs-11 (assembly GCF_002049515.1). Taxonomy (NCBI): domain Bacteria; kingdom Pseudomonadati; phylum Pseudomonadota; class Gammaproteobacteria; order Pseudomonadales; family Marinobacteraceae; genus Marinobacter; species Marinobacter sp. tcs-11. The sequence continues at coordinate 5,688 of NZ_LLYU01000006.1, forward strand.
AAGACTAGTAATCCGATTGAAAATAACAACAGTCTCGTTCAGCAAGAGGTGATTTTATAATGCAGATTGCTAGTCTGGCGGAGGTTGGGGTGACCAATGTGTCAACCAGCGATACGATTGATTCAACGTTCGCGGCCCTACAGCGGGCACAACTTGCGCGTCGCGGAAGCTTTACCTTGGAGGCTCGAATAGCGCAGCTCGACCAGCTGCGGGATTCAATTAAACGCCACGAATCAAACATCATTGCGGCGTGCGCGGCGGACTTTCGAAAACCCGCTCCAGAAGTCAAATTAACTGAACTCCTGCCGGTGCTTCAGGAAATTCGACACACTAAAAAACACTTGCGTAAATGGATGCGTCCGAAGCGAGTGGCTGCATCCGTTGGTGTTCTGGGCACGAAATCTTATGTTCGGCCAGAACCAAAGGGAGTGTGCCTGATTATTGCACCGTGGAATTATCCGCTCAATCTTGCGCTCGGACCTCTCGTCTCAGCGTTAGCTGCAGGGAACGGAGCCATCATTAAACCCTCGGAAATGACACCCCATACCTCAAAGGTGATTGCCAACATTGTCGCCGAAACCTTCCCTCCCGATCTGGTTTCCGTGATTGAGGGTGATGCCGCGGTAGCGCAGAAACTGTTGGCCTTGCCCTTCGACCATATATTCTTCACGGGCAGTCCTGCGGTCGGCAAGCTGGTCATGGAGGCTGCCGCCAAGAATCTTTCCTCAGTGACACTGGAATTGGGGGGTAAGTCCCCGACCATTGTCGGTCCAGATGCCAACATAAAGAGGGCTGCAAGAAACATTGTCTGGGGTAAGTTTGCCAATAATGGACAGACCTGTATCGCCCCAGATCATGTTTTTGTGCACGTTAATATCGCAGATCAATTCAATGAAGCACTTAAAACGGAAATTGGGCGAGTCTATGGAAAAACACCAGAAGCCCAGAAATCGACCGCCGACTATTGCCGGATTGTAAATCGACGTCATTTCCAGCGAGTTTCAAACCTGATAGATGATGCCAAAAGCAAAGGTGCAAGAGTCTTTGAAGGCGGTGTTACAGATGCTGAAGAGAATTTTATTGCTCCGACGTTAATTTCAAATGTATCCAGTGACATGGATATTTCACGTGAGGAGTTATTCGGCCCGATCTTACCCGTTATTGAATTCGACGATATTGATCTGGTTATCAAGAAAATCAACGATAACCCTAAACCGCTTGCGCTTTACATATTCGACAAAAAAGAGTCTTTTGCCACGGATATTATCGAGCGAACGAGCTCCGGCGCTGTAGGAGTCAACCTTACAGTTGTGCATTTTCTACATCCGGGTCTGCCGTTTGGTGGAGTTAATAATTCCGGGATAGGGGCGGCACACGGTGAATACGGCTTCCGCGCTTTTTCGCATGAAAAGGCGTTGATGGAGGATAAACATTCTCTTATGCATCTTCTTTTCCCACCCTATACAGCCTGGGTCCGGCGTCTTATAGAGGCAGCTGTTCGAATTCTGGGCTGAGCATAATCAAATAATAAGAGAGTTATTATGTACGATTACATTATTGTCGGTGCGGGATCGGCGGGCTGTGTATTGGCCAATCGGCTTACGGCGGACTCTTCAAAGCGAGTAGTGTTGCTAGAAGCGGGCCCAAAGGATAAAAATCCACTCATACATATGCCTATAGGTATAGCACTCCTTTCCAATAGTAAAAAGCTGAATTGGGCTCTTGAAACCGAACCTCAAGAACATCTGAAGGAGCGCCGCCTGTTTTGGCCTCGTGGTAAAACGCTTGGCGGGTCCTCTTCTATCAACGCCATGGTCTATATCAGAGGTCACAAAGCCGATTATGACCACTGGGGTCAAGTTGCCGGGACCGACCTCTGGGGATGGGATCGCGCTTTAAAATTGTTTCGTCGACTGGAAGATAATAAACGTTTTGGCGCAGATTCTTACCATGGGGAGGGCGGTGAGCTCACCGTAAGTGAACTCAAATCAGTCAATCCGTTGAGTCGAGATTTTGTTCGAGCGGCACCTCATGTAGAGCTCCCGGTAAACACGGACTTTAATGGAGAGACGCAAGAGGGATTGGGACTCTACCAGGTGACACAAAAAAATGGTCGGCGTTGGAGTTCAGCGCAGGCATTTCTGCGTGTCGCGGAGAACCGGCCTAATCTTGATGTGCTAACGGACGCGCGGGTAACCCGGGTGGTAATGGACGGTAAGCGGGCAGTCGGTGTGACACTGAACCAGGGGGGCGAATATCGCCAGCTTAGACTCAATAACGGCGGTGAAATCATATTGTCTGGTGGTGCGGTTCATTCACCACAACTGCTGATGCTTTCGGGAATCGGTGATAGCCAAGAGCTTGGAAAACACGGGATCCCCCTTGTGCATCATCTTCCTGAGGTCGGCCAGAATCTGGTTGATCATTTGGATATTACGATCATGCACGCGGCGAACTCACGTTTGCCCATTGGCGTTGCTCCCAGTTTCCTGTTTCGGGGCGTGAGCGCATTATTCTCATATATCTTTGCGCGACGTGGATTTCTTACCAGTAATGTTGCCGAGTCCGGAGGCTTTGTTAAATCCGAGCGCTCGTGCGAACGGCCAAATGTGCAATTCCACTTTTTGCCAACTTACCTGAAGGATCATGGACGAAAAGTGATGGCCGGGTATGGGTACACCTTGCATATTTGCGATCTAATGCCCAGAAGCCGCGGTTTTATTGGCCTCAAAAGCCCTGACCCATTGGCCGACCCGTTGATTCAACCCAATTATCTCAGTAACCCCGAAGACATCAAAACAATGATCTCGGCCGTTAAATTTGGACGACGGATACTCGGGGCACCAACAATGGCTTTACATAGTGAACGAGAAATTAAGCCCGGAAACTTGGTGTCTTCGGACGGTCAGATTGCGGACTTTATCCGGGAAAATGCAGAGACTATTTACCACCCCGTTGGCACTTGTCGTATGGGCGCGGATCCGGATTCAGTCGTTGATCCGGAATTGAAAGTCAGAGGGATTGAAGGGCTAAGAGTTGTCGATGCCTCGATAATGCCCAGTTTGGTTGCCGGTAACACCAACGCACCCACCATGATGATTGCCGAAAATGCAGCCGACATCCTCTTGGGAAATGTTTAGGTTCAAACCCGGATTATGCCTTCTACATTGGACCTTAATGACGCCAGATACTCGCGTCAACCAACTACAAAAACGACAGGAGATAAACGTGCTTGGCCAAATGATGAACATGGAGCTCACCGTGAATTCCTTGATCGACCATGCTGCTCGCTACCATGGAGACGCTGAGATTGTGTCGATAGGAACGGATGGAAATCCCAGTCGATCTGACTGGGCAACTGTTTCGGAGCGGTCGCGACAACTTGCGTCAGCGCTTCGAACGGCAGGCTATGTCCAGGGGGATCGGTGCGCGACCATTTGTTGGAATAACGTGGGGCACCTGGAATGTTATCTTGGCATCTCTGGTGGCGGGATGGTGTGTCACACTATTAACCCGCGACTGTTTCCAGAACAACTCGTTTACGTTATCAACAATGCTCAAGACAAAGTCATATTCTTTGACAAAACGTTCCTTCCCATTGTTTCAAATATCCGAGACCGACTGGAGACGGTTGAGGAATTTGTATTGATGTCCGAACCGGACGAAGAAATTGCAGCGCAATTTCCAGGATTGTTGTTTTATGAAGAGTTTCTCCAGCGAGGAACGCCTAACGCGAATTGGCCTGAAATCGCCGAAAACCAGGCTTCAAGCCTCTGCTATACATCGGGCACCACTGGAAATCCCAAAGGGGTGCTCTATTCACACCGCTCCACCGTTCTGCACGCGCTGGTAGCTGCTCAACCCGACGCACTGAATTTATCGGCACGGGATGTGGTGATGCCGGTTGTTCCTATGTTTCACGTAAATGCGTGGGGGGTACCCTACATTACGGCGATGGTTGGAGCCAAACTGGTGTTGCCTGGTCCTGGCCTGGATGGGCAAAGTTTGGTCAAGCTGATCGATTCAGAAAGCGTAACGATTGCGCTGGGTGTGCCTACGATTTGGCAGGGACTTCTCTCGGCTTTGGACGAGCTTGGCTCCTCGGCACAGTCGCTTAAACGGACGGTGATAGGGGGTAGCGCTTGTCCGCCCTCAATGATGTCGGAGTTTCGTGGTAAGTATGGCGTAGAAGTTGTCCATGCATGGGGAATGACAGAAACATCACCGATCGGAACCGTCAATGCACTGCTGTCGAAACACAATACTCTTTCGGAGGAAGGAAGAAACAAAATCCGTGAAAGCCAGGGACGGCCTCCCTACGGGGTGCAGCTCAAAATTGTGGGTGAAGACGGCCATCAACTGCCCGAAGATGGCATTGCTCAGGGAAATCTCCGCATCCGTGGTCATTGGGTGGTAGCCGATTACTTCGGTGTTGAACCAAATCAGACTCTTGAGGAAGACGGTTGGTTCGAGACAGGTGATGTTGCTTCGATCAATGATGATGGATTTATGACAATACGTGACCGCTCAAAAGATATTATTAAATCTGGTGGTGAATGGATATCTACAGTCGAATTGGAGGGAATCGCAATGGGCCATTCTGCCATCAATGAAGCTGCCGTAGTGGCGGCCTCCCATGATAAATGGGACGAACGACCGATCCTGTTGGCAGTAAAAATACCCGACGCAAATATTACTGAGGAGGAACTTCTTGCTCATTATCAAGGGAAAGTCGCCAAGTGGCAGATCCCGGATCGCGCGATCTTTGTGGAAGGATTGCCACGCAATGCCACTGGGAAAGTATTAAAAAACAAGCTGCGTTCTGAGTATGGGGAAGTATTAGTCAATAAACCGGCAAGCTAGCTTCAATGAGTGGCATTTGTGTTACGAAAAATTGCAGTTTTACCTAAAGCCAATTTGTTTTAATACCAAAAAGGATAATAAAAAATGAAACCTAAAATAATTAGTAAAGTCTCGTTAGTGGCGTTCCTTTTACTTTCACTTGCTGCGAGCCTGGCCAACGCTCAATCTGAGCCGGTTTACAGTAGAGGCGACTGGGTGGTTGGGCTGAATGCCACTAGAGTTCTAACCGATGAAGATTTGCGATCAGCCTCTGCGGGGAGTGCCCCCGTTCCAAATTCCAACCTGTCTATTAACAACGATACGACCGTATCATTCGACGTGTCGTATTTTCTGAGTAATCAGCTGGCATTTAACATTTTTGGCGGCATTCCCGCTAGTGCGGACCTCCAGGGCGAAGAGTCTCTCTCCGGTCTTTTTCTTGGTCAAACAGATTATGGTCCGGTAATTCTTTCGCTTCAGTATCATGTTTTGACGGGTAGCAACTTCTCTCCGTACTTTGGAGCGGGTGTAGGACGGATTCTCTTTTTAGATGAGAAGGATCGCGCACTAACCGACTTCGACGTCGAAGATACATGGGCCCCTGCGGTTCAGGCTGGTTTTCGCTGGAGGATACACAATAACTGGTCGGCAAATTTTGACGTTAGATATGCACCCTTCGAGGCGGATATCACCGGTAACCTGGGCCCGGCCCCTGTTCAGGCAAAAGTGGAAGTGGACCCCACTATCGTGAGCATCGGTGTTGCATATCGCTTTTAAATGCCAAGTATACCAACCGTCTGCATTTGCTGGTCGCTTTCAGCAACCTGCTGATTGATAAAAACCTGCAGCGTAAGACCAATGCGCCCCTTTTCCGCCAAGATTGCGGAAAAGGGGCAAAAACCAGCGGTTATTCAGATCTTCCTTAGGTATATAGCCCCAGCCTTATGCATCATTTAAAGGTCTCGTATCGTTTAGTCGAGTAGTATATAGCCATCAGGACCGGCACGTCCTTACTATAGAAAACCTTTTCAGTAGTCCCGCAAGTTTCATTTAATCGAGCAAGTGTCTTAACATTAATACCGCTCGTAACTATCGGTTCTTGATGTCCACCATCAATAAGCCGGAATCTTACTGTGTTTGATTTACACACCGCTTGAAGCTTGCAGTCTGAAAAGCCCTGTCTTGGCTGCCACCACCCATCCGCATGAAAAAGCATATGCTCAGATGAACCAAAACAAGAGGTCGACACCGAATGGGCGATGTTGCTTATGAAGGATTGAGTGATCGGAACCTCTACCCATAATGGCCGATAGAGACTTCGCTTTTTCTTTGTGGGTAAAATCAAGTTCATATTTTCGTCGGTAATTGCAAGGTGAGGTTATTAGTGGGACATATAGAGAATTATTTCACCTACATGGACTCCCCCTGCGGTCAAGCAACGCCATTTGAATCCGAAGCGGTTTGAGACTGCGGCTCTACATTCGGCCTCTTTGTGGGCGTTTTTGCCCGGGCCAGGATGATGATGCGTGTGAGCGGGGACCTTATTCGTTAGTCGGCTTCGCTGAGCCGCAGAAATAAACAGGTTCTCCCACTCTCGGTCTGACCGTTCCGTCATCGCTTGCCGTTGCAAGACTCTTCTGGCAGGCTTGTTCTGCCTGTCGTTGGTGCTCGGTTTTAGCCCTCCACAGGCTGTGTCTTAAACTCGGTTTGATTCATGAGTAGTGCCCATATAATCCGGGCGTTCTTGGCCGCCATCGCAACGGCGGCCCGCTTGTATCCACGTCGTTCCACCAGGTCTTTGGCCCAGTCACTGAGTCGATCATTCTTATCCGGTAATTTTGCAATCACTGCCCGGGTGCCATGGATCAGCAGCGTTCGCAGGTATTTGTCCCCGCGCTTGGTGATTCGGCCAAGTCGCACCTTGCCACCGGTCGAGTATTGTCGGGGCACCAGACCCAACCATGCGGCAAAGTGTCGCCCACTTTTGAACTGTCTGGGGTCAGGCGCACTGGCCAGCAGGGCTGTTGCGGTCTGTGGTCCGATACCCGGTATGGCCATAAGGCGCTTGGCCTGCTCATCGCTCCGGGCCATCGCTTCGACCTCCCGATCGTAAGCCAGGATTTCTTCATCGAGCTGTCGAATGCGTTGGTTGATGTTGTTGATTAAGCGGCGAGCGAGCATGGGTAAGTCGTTTTCGGCATCCTCCAGGATTTCGGGAACCCGGCGCCGTGCGGCGTAACGGCCCTGGGGAATGATCAGTCCGAACTCGGCCAGCAGCCCACGAATCTGATTGATCTGCGCGGTGCGTTCTTTGGTCAGTCCACGGCGAATACGATGCAGGCACAGTACGGCTTGCTGGTCTTCGGTCTTGATTGGAACAAACCGCATATTCGGCCGACCTACTGCCTCACAGATGGCCTCGGCATCGTTGTCGTCGTTCTTGCTGCTCTTGCGATAGGGCGCGACAAACCGGGGTGCAATGATTCGGACATCGTGGCCGAGTTTGGTCATTTCCCGAGCCCAATGGTGGGCACCCGAGCAGGCTTCCATGCCAATCAGGCAGGGTGGGAGCTGAGCGATATAAGGCAACAGCTTGGGCCGGTTCAGTCGTTTGCGAACCACGACCTTGCCGTGTTGATCGGTGCCATGAATACTGAACACAGTTTTCGCCAGATCGATGCCAATGGTTGTAACATTCATGATGACTCCTCCTGCTTTTGATTGAAGATGTCAGACACCTTCAATGTGGCACATCGATGCCGTGGGAGCAGGGGGAGTCCATATCATTCGCTATGGTGCTCTCGGTTTACCAGAGCAACAGTAATGTGTCTGGCTACGGGAAATTCCGCCGGTTGTGGCTCACGCATCCTTTGCGCTCACTGAAAGCTGTCGGTCGTAGGATATGATATCCATAGGCCGTATGAGTTGTGCATTGCTTTCGCAATTTTGGGCAAACTAAGGGCACAGCTCTACTCGGTCGTCAATTTCAATTTATGGACTGACCGCTCACCAAGGACTTCAGTTCAATATCCGGATCCTTCAACATTTCAGGATTGACCTGCCTGCGTTGTTGAACGAGGGTCTTGCCGACCATAAAAGCGATGGGCAGGTTGACCGCATCAACAGCAATGACACAGCCATCGCGGAGATAGAACACCGCAAATCCCTTGTCTTCCGGGCTTCCGCGCAGCACACGCTGATCATGATATTGCGACAACCCCACCATCTGCAGACGCACGTCATACTGGTTCGACCAGAACCATGGAGCGCTATTATAGGGTTTCTTCTCGCCCATCAGGGTTGCCGCCACTGTCCGGGCCTGATCAACCGCGTTGGCGACAGATTCAAGGCGCTGCATCTTCTCGAAGAAAAGATTCCGGTGGCGGGTACAGTCGCCGATCGCCAGGATGGCTGGATCTTCTGTGCGGGTAAACTCGTCAACAATAATGCCGTCATCACAGGGCAGGCCGGCGGCCTCAGCCAGCGCGGTTTCCGGCACAACACCCACTGAAACGAGCACGATGTCGGCCGGTACAGTGCCGCCGCTCGCCAATGTCACGCCAGCCACATGCCCCTGATCGCTAGCTTCGAAACCGGTTACCGCCGTGTTCAGGCGTAGATCCACGCCAGCGTTACTGTGTTTGGTGTAAAAAAACTCCGACATTTCCGGGCCTGTTACACGCTGCATAAGACGCTCGGCCGCTTCCAGTACCGTGACATCAACGCTTTTTTTGGTAGCGCTGGCTGCCACTTCAAGGCCAATGTAACCACCACCCACGATGACCAAGCGTTTCCCCGGAACCAGTTGTTCACGCAGGGCATCCGAGTCAGCTATGTCATGTAGGTAATGAATGCCCTTCAAGTCAGCCCCGGGTGCGTTCAGGCGTCGAACGTGTGACCCCGTGGCCAGGACCAGTCGATCGTATTTCAATGTGCTCTGGTCCGACAAACTGATGGTCTTGTTGTCCCGATCAATTTGTTCGGCACGTACACCGAGCCGCAACTGATGGCCGGCGTTCTCGTACACCGAGCGCGGCTTGAGGTACAGCGACTCCTGATCCACCTCGCCTGCCAGGTAGTTCTTGGACAGGGGCGGCCGCTGATAGGGTGGATGTGGCTCTTCGCCCACCAGGACCACCTCATGTTGATATTTCTTTTGCAGCAAGGTTGTCAGGAGCGCACCTGCTGCGTGCCCGCCGCCAACGATGACTGTCGTCTCTTTCTGTTGGTTTGCCATAGCCTGTCTCTTTCTACTGTTCTTTGGAATCAGATTGATCAGAAGTCCAGATGCCAACTGAGCCCTGTGACGCCCGCGCGCGCGGAGCTCAGCCGACCATCTCCCCGGCATCCTCAAGTATCATCGCGGCACCTTTCTCGCCGATCATGGTTGCCGGCTGATTGGTGTTTCCGCCGACCAGCGTCGGCATGATGGAGGCATCGACCACCCGCAGGCATTGCAGGCCATGCACGCGCAGGCGCGGATCGACCACCGCCATCGGATCAACACCCATCTTGCAGGTGCCAACCGGGTGGTACGCTGATTCACCGCTGCGCCGTACCCATGCGGCGAGATCGTCGTCATTCTGCAGCGCCGGCCCGGGCAAGACCTCAACCTCGTGGTGCGGGGCAAACGCCGCCTGCGCCAGGATCTTGCGCACCAGGTGGACACCGCGCACCAGTCGCTCGACATCGGCGGACTCGGCCATGTAGTTGGGGTCGATCAGCGGCGCGGCAAACGGGTCGGCACTGTGCAGACCGACGCGCCCGCGCGACGACGGCCTAAGCCCGTAGATCATCACCGCGTAGCCATAACCGCTCATCGCGGTCTTCAGGTCTCGCCCGTGATCGTCGTACAGCATTGGCGCGAAGTGCAGCTGCAGGTCGGGTACCGGCTCCTCGGGCCGGGAGCGGATGAACCCGCCGGCCTCGGCGCCGTTGCTCGACAGCACGCCCCGCCGACCGCTCAGATACGTCAAAGCGCCCCACAGCCCCTTGAGCCAGTAGCTCGGATGCATCGAGATGCTTTGGCGGCTGCGGGCGCTGACGCGCACGAACACGTCGATATGATCCTGGAGATTCTGCCCGACGCCCTCCAACGCATGGCGCAGTTCTATGCCATGCCGGGACAGCTCCTCCCGCGGACCGATCCCGGACAGCATCAGCAGTTGCGGCGAGTTGAACGCGCCGCCGCAGAGCACAACTTCGCGCCCGGCACGAACCTGCGTCAGCCCCTTTGTATCGCGGTATTCGACACCGGTGGCGCGGGTGTCTTCGAGTAGCACCCGGGTGACATACGCGCCGCTGCAAACCGTCAGGTTGGAACGCGCCGTGGCGGGTTCGAGATAGGCCCGCGCGTTGCTACAGCGTGTGCCGTCTTTCTGGTAGGCGTAGTAGAAGCCCACGCCCTCCTGCTCACTGCCGTTGAAATCTGTATTGAGCCGGTACTTTGCCTGGGTCGCCGCCTCGACAAACGCCGTGCTCAGCGGATTGGTATAGCGGCGCTCGGCAACGTTCAGCGGACCACCCTGACCATGAAATTCTGCCTCATTCGGCGTAAGTTTGGGCTCGAAATGTTCCGATCGGCGGAAGTAGGGCAACACCTCGGCGTATGACCACCCTTTGCACCCCAGCCGTGCCCACTCGTCGTAGTCCCGGGCATGCCCGCGAATATAGACCTGCGCGTTCATGCCGCTGGAACCGCCAAGCATCTTGCCCCGCGGCTGAAAAAGCGCCCGGTCGTGCATGTGACGCTGCGGTTCGGTATTGAACTGCCAGTTGTAGCGGCGGCTGAACATTAGCTGCAGGAAACCCAGCGGCATGTTCACGAAAGGGTTGCGGCGGCTCTCCGGACCGGCTTCAAGCAGCAGCACAGAATGGCGACCGCTCTCCGACAGGCGGCTGGCGACAGCACATCCGGCCGAGCCCGCGCCAACCACGACATAGTCAAATTGTTCGGTCGTCATCCTGGTTAGCCTGTTCATTAACTTTTTGGTGTCAGCTGGACCATCAGCTCCGAATAGCCCCGCACGAAGTTGGACTGCACGCGCTCCGGCTCGCCGACGACTTCGATCTTGTCAAAGCGTTTGAGAATCTCTTCCCATAGGATACGCAGTTGCAATTCGGCCAGGCGGTTGCCCATGCAACGGTGAACACCGTAGCCAAATGACATATGGTTTCGTGCGTCCTTGCGATCGATAATGAAGTGATCGGGGTCTTCGAACTTGCGCTCGTCACGGTTGCCCGAGGCGTACCACATCACAACGCGATCGCCCTTTTTGATGGTCTGGCCGCCCAGCTCAACATCTTGCTTGGCGACTCGGCGCATATAGGCCAGCGGCGTTTGCCAGCGGATGATTTCCGACACCATGTTCGGAATCAGTTCCGGTTTTGCCTTCAGTTTTTCGAGCTCCTTTGGGAATTCGTTCATGGCCACCAGGCCACCACTCATTGAGTTGCGAGTGGTATCATTGCCGCCAACGATAAGCAGCGTCAGATTGCCGATAAACTCCATCGGGCGATTGATCAGATCTTTGGTGTCGTCGTTGCTCTGTAGCAGGCTGATCAAATCGAAACCGGGCTCTTCGCCCGCCGCGCGGCGCGCTTCCTTATCCCTCCAGAGCCTGGAGAAGGACCAGGCCATGTCAGCCGCGTCGTCAAACATGATCTCTTCATCGGCATACTCGCCGCCGGTTGCCGATGCTGCCCCGGCCATCCGATCCGACCACTCAACCAGCTTGTGACGTTCCTCGTAAGGAAAATCCAGAAGGGTTGCGAGCATGCGACCGGTGAGTTCCTTCGATACAGTGGGCACCCAGTTGAAGGGCTGGCCCAGAGGCAGGCTGTCAAGCACATCGCCGGTACGCGATCGGATCAGCTCCTCCATTTCCTTCAGGTTCTTTGGTGCCACCACGCCTTGAACCGAGCTGCGCTGCACATCGTGTTTTGGCGGATCCATGGCTATGAACATTTCCACCGACAGCCCCTCTGGAGGGTCACCCAGAATGATTTGCGGCTCGGCGGAAAACAGGTCGTGACTCTTATCCACGAACATGATGTCTTCAAAGCGAGTCACCGACCAGAAGGGGCCGAATGGGCTGTTCTTCTGGTAATGGACCGGAGCCTCATCACGCAACCGTTTGAAATAGGCGCGCCACTGATCCTGCCGATATAAAAACGGATTGCTGACATCGATGTCCTCAAGGGCCAGCGTGTTAACGTCCGGGATGGCTGATTCAACAAATTCGGGCACGGGCCGGCGTGGGCCGAAGGCCTTCTTCTTGGCGCCCATTAACAGTTTCAGCCCCTGGATCTGCCTGTGCATCGGCACCACCCTGGAGGTAGCATTAATCACTCGGGACTGAATGTCGTCAAATGTTTTGGACAGTGTTGGCATGCGTCCTCCTATGTTCACATCTGGAACTCGGGTAAATGCACGGTCATGCCGTCCATTTCATCAGTAATGACCACCTGGCAGCCCAGGCGCGAAGTGCTTGCCCGCTCCGGGGTCATTGACAGCATTTGCTCTTCCTCACCACCAGGCGTACCTGTCTTTCTGAACCAATCGTCCGAGACGATCACGTGGCAGGTACCACAGGCACACTCTCCCCCACAATCCCCGTCAATACCGGGAATCAGATTGTCAACGGCGATTTGCATTACCGAGGAACCAGCTTTGAATTCAGCAACATGTTCAGTTTGATCATGTTCTATAAAAGTAATCTTGCCCATTATTGTTCTCCTGCCAGTAGTGTTCAGTAATAGATATTGTCTGTCTGACGACACTCCTGTCAGGTCATTTCTTGACAAGCTGAGGTCATTTAAAGACAAAATGACGATCATTTAGGACGGGGAAGATCGATGATGACGACGCAGAAGACGGGTGATTTGCAAAAATCCGGTCCCGGTATTCCATCGAATTACTCACGGCTCATTGCACGTGAGCTCGATTTAACAGCCAAACAACTGCCACGTCTGCTGCTCGGCACCGGGCTTGGTGTGACGCAATTCCTGAGCGAGGAAAGCCTGCTTACCGCAGCGCAGCAGGTGCGGATTCTGCGCAACGCACTGGATTTGTCCGGCCAGCCGGAATTAGGGTTATGGCTAGGCAAGCGACTGACCCCGGCAACCCATGGTGCGATGGGATTCGTGGCCTACAGCAGCCCCGACTTTCTCACTGCGCTGCAAGCGATTCATACTTTTCTGCCCACGCGCGCGAGCTTCATCCAACTGCATTTGCGGCAAGTCAACGAGCGCCTGGAATGTATTCTGGACTACCAGGAGTCGCTGGACGATGACATACAGCGGTGCCTGTCGGATGCGATGGTTAAGGCCCTTTTTGAATTTGGCGAGTTTATAATTGGTCGCCCTTTGCATGAGGCTGAAATATGCTTCGCTCATCCTGAACCCCCGTATCAGGCAATGTATGCCGATTTTTTGCCCGGGCAGATTCGCTTTGATTGCGACCAGTTAAAACTTACGTTGCCGATGTCGTTGTGTCAGGAACCGAATGCCTCCGCCAATCACGAAAACTATCGTCTGGCCTTGCAACAGTGTGAATCGATGCTTGCGCAACTTCAGTCGGATAAACCGAGCTATCAGACCCAGCTGAAGATGATGATGTTGTCCCGACCGCCCGGAACGCTCAGTGAAGACGAAGCAGCAGCCTCGTTGTTCATGAGCAAACGCACCCTGGCACGCAAACTCAAACAGGAACGCAGCGGTTTTCGGAAAGTTCGCGACGAGATTCTGTCCCAGCAGACAGCGACCTACTTGCGTGACAGCCAGCTGTCAATCGAGGCCATTGCCGCGTTGATGAACTATCACGACAGTGCCAATTTCAGACGCGCCTTCAAGCGCTGGTTTGACCAGTCGCCTGAGCAGTTCAGGCAAAATGTCAGATCACAAACCGTGCATCCGCATGATTAGCGATCATAAACAGAGGCTACTTGCTTGCGTTTGTGAAGCCAGAACCTATGCCTGCCCCCCTTTATTGATCACACCGTCCATAGCGATCTGCCAGATCAAGTCGCCAATGGTGTCGAGTGAATGAGCCCCGTTCGGGTCGAACCAGGTTGCAACCCAGTTGAGCGCCCCAAGGCCGATCAGGCGAAGCAGGCGGCCATCAATATTCTTGCGGACCACGCCCTGCGCAATCATTGTTTCGAGGATACCGGCCCACAGGGACTCGTACTGGTCACGCAGTTCGATGATTTCCTCGCGAGCCTCCGGGCCCAGCGCCCGCCATTCAAACAGCAGCACGTAAACCGCGTCCGAATCGACCAACAGGGCTCGCAGATGCGCGTTGATACAAAGACGTAAACGCTCAACCGGGTCATCCGAACTGGCGTAAGCCGACTCGACCTCTGCGGTAACCAGGTCCACCCCCCGGCGCATCAGCTCGACAAGCAGCGCTTCCTTGCTGTTGTAACGATAATACAGACTTCCGGGCAGCATATTGCAGGCCTCGGCAATCTCCTTGAGCGACGTCCTTTCAAAGCCTTTCTCACGAAAAAGCCTGGCTGCGTTAGACAAAACGTCGCCCTGGTCGCCCAGTTTGCTTGGAGGAGCCATCTGTCTGTTAACCATCGCTTAAGTATCTCCTCAGCAAGCCAGTTCGTTATTCATCAGAGCGGCCACCACCTGACTTGTTACACTGATCGTACGCCATTGCACGGGTGGCGTGCCATTTGCCTCAACAGATTCTTGACTTTTGGTTGGTTAACCAACCAAAATCCAGCAACAATGTTATTCGGAAGAAACTGACATGGCAATGACATATGACAATCAGCTGTTTCCCGCCACTTCCGCCCCTGTGCGAAATGCAAACCGGGGTGGGCAGATCTGATGACGGAGTCGAACAGAGCTCAGCACAGTGACGCTGTGACGACGGCGTGGCAGTTCACCGAACAGGTTCCCCACGGCAGGGATCTGGGTATGCAGGTTGTCTCTGTGAACGGAAACCAGGTCTGCATGCGCCTGACCCCACAGCCGTGGATGTTCGCCGAAGAGGATACAAAAGAAATCTGCACCAGCGTGCTCTACTCGCTGGCCGACTCCGCCGGAGGCTTGGCGGTATTCGCGGGGGCCCTGGAGTTGATGCCCATTGCCACGCTGGATCTGCGCATGGATTATCTGCGGCCCGCCATCGGCGACCGTGCCCTCTTGGCGGTGGCCACCTGTCGTCATTTAACGGACGAGGTCGCGTTCATCCATTGCGACATCCTCAGCGAGAGCGATAGTGCACTGTTAGCGACGGCAAACGCCACCTTCATGCGCAACACCCAGGGCCAGCGATTCCAGGCCGGTGGACGAAAAAAGGAGGGCGCATGAGCACGACTGGCGATTCGGCACAACCCATCTCAGGCCCTACCGAAAGCGGGAAAGAATGTTCCGACTGGCAGGCTCTGCTGGAGCGCATTCCCTACGCACGGCACCTTGGGCTTGAGGTTCAACGCGACGATGTAGGTCTAGTGGTTCATATGCCGTGTCGTGAAGCGCTCATTGGCAACTTTATGCTACCCGCCCTCCATGGCGGCGTGCTTGGCGCCCTGATCGAACTCACCGCGCGGGTCGCTGCGCAAAGCCAGGATACCGACAAACGTTGCCCACGCATTCTCGACAGCCACATTAACTACCTCCGTTCCGCGCAGGCCCGATCGACGTTCGCCAGCGCCGAAATTGTTCGACAAGGCAGGCGGAGCAGCCTGGTCCGGGTGACCTGCTGGCAGGGCGATAAGCGCAAACCGATCGCCAGCGGTCAGGTTCAGTTGTTGCTCCCGACAGTGGCGGCCAAAGAAGCAGATCTTCATGAACAATAAGCACAACAACCCTGAACGCGACCAATTCCAGGCGCCGGATGGCGCGGAGATCGCACTGTGGCGCTGGCCGCAATCCAAAGCGCGCCCCACGGTGCACTGGGCGCATGCAACGGGTTTCCATGGCCGCCTGTACCGCCCCCTCCTTGATGGGCTTGCCACGGACGTCAATGTCCTGGCCTGGGACATGCGGGGGCACGGGGCCAGCGCCGGTGCGGCGAACTTTTCGACATTCCGGGGCTGGGAAACCTACTATCGCGACATGACCGCTCTGCTGGGTAGCCTGGACGAGCCGGTCTGGCTCGCCGGCCATTCTATCGGTGCCACCACCAGCATCATGGCCGCTGCCCGACGGCCAGACAAAGTGCTGGGCCTGATTCTGGCGGAACCGGTGATCATGGATCCGGGGCAGGGCCTGAAGTTGTGGCTGGCCAAGCTGCTACGCCAGTCACATCGGTTGTCACTGGCCGCCGGAGCCGCCCGTCGGCGCCGGGTATTCGACTCGCACGCTGCTGCGCTGGACAACTATCGGGGCCGCGGTGGCTTCAAGACCTGGCCCGATGCATGGCTGGAGGCCTACATCCAACACGCTTTTCTGCCGCAGGACGATCAAGTTCGCCTGGCGTGTGCGCCGGAGTGGGAGAGCACCACCTTTGCCCATACCGAACACAACCCCTGGCCCGGTATTCGTCAGTTGCGGTGCCCGGTTATCGCGCTGGCGGCGGAACGCGGGTCAACCTTCTCGCCGGCGGCGCAAAAACGTCTGCAGACCTTGTTGCCCTCGGCTGACGTGAGGGTTCTTGAGGGTACGACTCATTTTCTGCCCATGGAACAGAAGGAAGCCGTTCGCGATGCCATCCTGCAACTTGCTTTGTCCAGACACCGCGAGAACTGATACCCACACCTTGATTTTGCCAATCGGGACACCTGCCATGCGCTGTATGCTGACACTGTTTATCTCGCTGCTCATTCTGTCTGGTTGTCAGCAGTCTTCGGAACCGCCCCCAGAGGCCCGCGCCCCTATCCCCTGGGTAAAAACAGTTGAACTAAAGGACGCCGGCCCAACAGCGCACAGATTTTCAGGAACCCTGCGAGGCCGCCACGAAGTTCCTCAGGCCTTTCAGATCGCCGGTCGGATTCAACATCGTTACATTGATGCCGGTCAACGCGTGGAAAAAGGCGACTTACTGTTCAAACTCGATACACGAGACCTTGTAGCAACGGCGGAGGGAGCCGCCGCGGATCTGAAGCGTGCAGAAGCGGCCCTGGCAATTACCACCAATGAGCTCCAGCGCCAACAGCAACTTGTGGGGCGTCAGTTTGTCAGCGAACAAACCCTGCAACGCCTTGAATTGGCAGAGCGTGAGGCGCGCAGCCAGGTGCAAACGGCTTCTGCACGCAATCAGCAGGCTCAGAATGCCCTGGGGTATGCGGAACTGAAAGCCGCCCATGCAGGCGTGGTCACTGAGGTCAACGTTGAACCCGGTCAGGTTGTGGGTGTCGGACAAACCCTTGCCGTTCTGGCCGAAGATCAATCGCTGGAAGTGGAAGTTTTTTTACCAGAGGGCAGTAACCCGGCCAGGCGTGGTTATGTTCCTTTGCCCAATGGCGAACAGCTAGCTGTAAGCCTGAGAGAAATTGCCGGGGCTGCCGACCGCGCAAGCCGGAGCTGGCGTGCCCGATACAGCCTGGAGGGGCCCTACCCCTCGTCTTTAACCCTGGGGTCGGTGGTGAGTGTGCGGTTAGCGCAGAAGCAAACCGCCCCCAGCCATCGCGTACCGCTGGGTGCCCTGGATGAGAGAGGGCAAACGCCGCAGATCTGGTTGGTTTCCGACGGCACGGTAACGCCCCTGGCGGTCGATGTTATCGATCTGGGTGAGGAGTATGCGAAGATCAAGGTCGACATCAAGGCGGGAACGCCCATCGTCGCGCTGGGGACACACCTACTCACGCCTGGCATGGCGGTGCGGGAGCTGGCTCAATGAGCTTACCGAATCTTTCCGCGCTGGCAGTGCGCGAGCGTTCGGTCACCCTCTTTTTTCTTTTGCTGTCCGTTGTTACCGGTTTCTACGCGTTCTCGTCCCTGGGTCGGGCGGAAGACCCTGCGTTCACCGTCCGGGCGATGGTGGTCTCGGTAGCCTGGCCAGGAGCAACCCCCGAGGTGCTGCAGAATCAGGTCGTGGATCGTCTGGAAAAGCAAATTCAGGAGGTGGCGTATACCGATACCATTGAAACAACCATTCGGCCCGGGCAGGCCGCCATGCTTATCCGATTCCAGGATTCGACGCCCAGCGAAAAAGTGCCGGACCTCTTTTATCAAGTCCGCAAACGCATGCTCGATGAGAAGCCCAATCTGCCCCGGGGTGTGATCGGCCCCATCGTCAACGATGATTTCGCGGATGTGTATTTCTCCCTGCTGGCGCTGACGGCACCCGGGATGCCAATGCGTGAACTGACCCGAGAGGCAGAATCGATACGGGATCGCTTGCAACGGCTGCCCGGCTTGCAAAAAGCACAGCTCCTGGCGGAGCGTCCTGAGCGGGTGTATCTCGAATTTGATCAGGACCGGCTCAACAACCTCGGTTTGTCGGCAGAAGAGGTGTTGCAGGCGATAGAGGCCAACAACCGTCTTCAGCCTCTTGGCTTTGTTGATCTTGCCGGCCCGCGGGTTTATGTCCGCAGCAACATCGACCTGTCTGACCTTGAGCGCCTCACCTCAGTACCTCTGCGTATCGGAGACCAGCTTATCACCGTGTCTGATCTGGCCGAGGTGCGTTTAGGTTATGAAGATCCTTTGAGCTACATCGTCCGCTCCAACGGTGAGGATGCGATCCTGTTAGGTGTCGTCATGCGCGCGGGTGAAAATGGCCTGGAGTTTGGTGAGCGGCTGTGCGAGTTTGTCAGTGCCGAACAGGGCAGGCTGCCGCTGGGAATGTCAATACAGACCCTGACCGATCAGGCGGAAGCCATCACTCAGGCGGTTGATCTTTTTCAGGTCAAGTTTCTGGTTGCGTTGGTCGTGGTGATGGGGGTCAGCATACTGGCGATCGGTCTGCGCGCGGGTTTGGTGGTGGGTATTGCGATTCCCGTGACTCTCGGCCTGACTTTCTTATTGATGAAAATGGCAGGCATTAACCTTGATCGCATCACCCTGGGTGCGTTGATTATCGCACTAGGCCTGTTAGTGGACGATGCGATCATCGCCATTGAAATGATGATTGTGAAGATGGAGAGCGGCTGGGACCGGGTACGGGCAGCCAGTCATGCCTGGAGCGTAACCGCCGCGCCCATGCTGTTTGGAACGCTGGTGACGGTGGCCGGATTTGTTCCCATCGGATTTGCCCAGTCCGGGGTGGGAGAATACACCGGCAACATCTTCTGGGTGCTGGCTTTTTCGTTGTTGATTTCCTGGGTGGTGGCGGTAACCTTTACGCCTTATCTGGGCGTCAAGCTCTTGCCCGATTACACCGGGCATACGGGCCAGGACCTATACCAAAGCGCGTTTTATCAGCGGTTGCGCGGGGTGATCACAGCGTGTGTACAGTACCGGAAAACCGTTGTTTTGATAACAGTGGGTTTGCTGGCGATCAGTGCTTTCGGTATGGCAACCCAGGTGCAGAAGCAATTTTTTCCCAGTTCTGATCGCCCCGAAGTTCTGATCAGTGTCTATGCTCCGCAGGGGAGCGCTATTGCCACCACGGATCAAAGTGTCAGACGCCTGGAAGCGATTCTGATGGACATGCCGGAGGTGAAAAGCCTTTCTGCTTACATCGGTGCCGGTGCGCCCCGATTCTTCGTATCGGCCAACCCCGAGCAGCCGGACCCGGCATTTGCCAAGTTGATTGCCATTGGGCAGGACGTTGAAGGGCGCGATCGCATCATCTCGGCGCTGGAAACCAGAATCGCGGCGGGTGAATTTCCGGAGGCACGAGTGCGGGTGACGCGTTTGCTGTACGGTCCCCCGGTGGTCTGGCCGGTCAGTTTTCGTGTGCTGGGTCCGGAATCCGATCAACTCAGAGAGATCGCGCACCAGATCCGCACTCTCATGACCGGGCATCCGAATATCGTCATGCCGCATCTCGAATGGGATGAGCGCGTGCCCACTCTCTATCTTGATATGGACCCGCAAAACCTGGGTTGGATGGGCCTGACCCCGGCGGAAGTTGCCCGGCAACTGCAGTTCCAACTCCGCGGAGTGGCCGTCACCGAACTACGTCAGGGCATAAGGAGTGTTCAACTGGTGGCGCGTAATGCCCGTGGCGAAGTGATCATGCCGGAAGATCTTGAAATCAAAACCCGCGACGACCGCAAACTTTCCGTACAGCAACTGGGCAAGTGGCAGGTTCGTTACGAGGACCCCGTCATAAAGCGTTACAACCGTGACCCCTTCCTGGCCGTTCAGGCCGATGTAGAAGGTGCCCAGCCACCGGATGTTACCAAGGAGATATGGAGTGCGATGACGGGCCTGCGCGAACAGTTGACGGAGGGTTACCGTATTGAAATCGGCGGTACGGTGGAACAATCAGCCAAAGCCAATGCTTCAATCCAGACATTACAACCGGTGATGTTGGCGTTGATGCTGATCTTTATCATGCTTCAGATGCGTTCCTTTATCGGCACATTGACTGTTCTTGCCACCGCGCCACTGGGGCTGATTGGGGCTGTGCTGGCTCTGCTGCTGTTTAATCAACCCTTTGGCTTTACCGCGCTGCTGGGGCTGATTGGCCTGGGCGGCATCCTGATGCGAAACACCATGATTCTGACGCAGCAGGTGCAGGACAACTTCAAAGCGGGGATGGCTGCGAGAGAAGCCGTTGTCGAGGCGGCAGTGCAACGTTCCCGCCCCGTGGTGCTCACCGCTCTGGCGGCCGTTCTGGCGTTTGTTCCTCTGACCTTTGACCTGTTCTGGGGGCCGCTGGCTTATGTGCTTATAGGTGGCGTAGCAGTGGGCACTCTGATCACGCTATTGTTTGTCCCGGCGCTTTATGCCCTTTGGTTTCGCTTACAGATAAAAGATTGAGGTAGGTTTGAATGAGCGCCAATTTTGTTAGCAATTACAACTCACTTAAGTCTTCCAGGAAGGTGATTGAGTTCTGAAATAACCCTTACACACGACCTGTTTTGCCGACAACACCAGAACCGGTAAAGTCAGGTGTTGAAGCAGCCAGGAGAGTCGTCGAAGTGGCCAGTAGGCACGGACGTCTACGTTTTGACAGCATTAACGGTTTTTCCAGCATAGCGGCTGCGCCGTCGGGGCGCAGCACGATGTGAAGGTTGGGTTGGGTTGGGTCGGTTTTGGAATCAGGACTCGGTAGAGTTTCGGTACCCGGCCATCATTGCCATCATCCAGCCCGGGTACTCCTCGGGCAGGCGGCTGACTTCATCCAGGGCTACCAGTTCATCGTCGGACAAGCGGATTTGGGCCGCGCGGATATTGTCCCTGAGCTGCTCGGGCCGCTTGGCGCCAACGATGATGCTGGTCACAGGCTTCTGGTGTAGCAGCCATGACAGGGCAATCTGTGCCACATTGACCGGTTCGCCGTCGATCTGTTTGCCATCGGCAATCTCCCGCATAACCTTGATGACTTCGCTGCCCCGCTCGCGGTTGACGGGTGGAAAGTCAAACTTGGCGCGCCGGTTTTCTTCGGAAACGTCCGGCCCCTCGTATTTACCGGACAGGTAACCCCCGGCCAGTGGGCTCCACACCATCAGACCAACGTTCTCAGATTTCAGCATCGGAATAATATCCCGCTCCAGATCGCGACCTACGAGGGTGTAGTAGGCTTGCATGGATATGATCGGGCACAGGTTGCGGGCCCGGGTGATGCCGATGGCTTTCATCACTTGCCAGGCGGCCCAGTTGGACAGGCCCACGTAACGCACATGGCCTTGCTGCACCAGGGTGTTCAGTGCCTCCAGAGTTTCCTCGATCGGCGTGGCCGGGTCAAAACCGTGGATCTGGTACAGGTCAATATAATCCGTTTGCAGGCGCGCCAGGCTCGCCTTGCATTCGCTCATTATATGGCCGCGGGAAGCACCACGGGCATTGGGGCTTGCGCCCATGGGGCCGAGCACCTTGGTCGCCAGCACCACATCTTCGCGGCGAACGCCGAGATTCTTCAGGGACTGGCCGACGATGCGCTCACTGGCGCCGAAACCATAGATGTTGGCGGTATCGATAAAGTTGACCCCCGCCTCCAGGGCGATCTTCACGAGTTCGTCGGCCTGTTCCTGCTGCAACTGGCCGATCAGGCCCCAGATGTCCTCATCGCCGCCGAAGGTCATGGTGCCCAGGCACAGTTCGGATACGAACAGCCCCGAGTTGCCCAGCGACTTGTAGCCTGGACGATTGTCTCCATCGAACAGTGGTAAACTCTCAGTTGCCATGTTGCACCTCATCATGCTTTTCGGTTGGTGTTCCAGAATTCACTGTAAATACTGCCGGTTTCGGTTTGTTTGCACTCGCTTGTGTTACTGGGTGAAGATGGCCTTGTAGAAACGCATGGTGCCATCCCAGGAACGGCTGGCAGCCTCTTCATCATAACCAACCGGCATGCCGAACTCCTCGGCGATCTTGTCGGCGCCTGGGTTGGTGAATGAGTGCAGTACTCCGGGAAAGCTCACCAGTGTCAGGTCGACTTCGGCATCCTGCATCTCCTTGACCAGGCCCGCGACCTGATCCGAGGGGACCAGCTTGTCGGCACCGCCGGTGTACACCTGGATCCTGGCTTTCACGGACTCGGGTTCAGCCGTGAGGGGGCTGCCGAGCGCGCCGTGGAAGCTGACAACGCCGTCCAGATCGACGCCCATGCGCGCCATGTTGAGAACCACGGCGCCGCCAAAACAATAACCCTGTGCCGCAATTCGGGACGCATCAACACTTTCGTGGTTCTTCAGGATGTCCATCGCCTTCATGAAGCGCGCCTTGACCTGACTCATGTCCCGAGTGGCTTCCTGCATGAACTTCTGGGCGGTATCGGGATGGTCGGCTTGTTTGCCAGAGCCATACATATCCAGCGCAAACGCCGTATAGCCGGCCGAGGCAAGTCGTTCTGCCTGATTCCGGGCAAATTCATTGTGCCCCCACCATTCATGGACCACCAGAACCCCCGGACGCTTTTGCCCGAATTCATCATCCCAGGCCATGTAGCCGGTGAAGGTCTCGTCGCCGACTTGATACTCGATGGTTCTGGTTTGCGTTTCTGCCAGTACCTGCGTACTTGCAACAGTGAGTGACAGCGTGGCTGCTGCCAGTGCTGTTTTCAGGGTGCTCATCATCTGTTTGCTCCTTTTCGCTCGTTATGAGTCAATTTGCGTAGCGATTCTGTACATCAAAGCGCGATTCCTGTCCCGTCGTTACTGGCAGCGGGCGCGCAGCAGTCGCGTTGCGGCATCAAACACGGCGAGGTCTTCTTCGGTGCGCGCGGCAAGGTGGGCCCCTTCCAGCATCGCCAGGGTCGCCTGCGCTTCATCGGCGGCACCCAGGATGGCCGAGACGGATCCATCCCTTTGTCCCAGTTCAAACGTTGCCGTAATCCACTGCAGAACCATTGCGCGAACGGCGCCGACTCTGGCAATAACGGTGTCGGACAGGCTTTCGCGGCAGGTCGAAAAGGCAACGCACAGACACACGGTCTGGCCATCATGCAACGCCCCGCGGTACAGGGCAATGAGTGCCTTGAGGCGCGCGCCAGCGCTGGCATGGGCTGCGTCTATCTCGGTCAGACCCTGCTGCAGACTGGTCTGATAGCGCTCGATCAAGGCTTCGGAGAGCTTCGCCTTGGTGGGGAAATGATAATGGATCGAGGCCTTTCGAATGCCGATGGCCTCGGCCAGATCCGCGTAGCTGAACCCGTCAAAGCCCCGTGACCGGACGGTGTGCTCGGCAAGATCCATCAGGGCTGTTCTGGTATCACGGTTCATGGTTGTTCACCTGTCTGCCTTTTCAATCCCGCTATTGCCGGGCTTATACCCTCGGTGCCCCGGCAAATCGCAGGTGCCCCGTTTTCATCCAGATCTTGGCGCCGTCGTCCCCGGCCGTCACGGACAACCTGTGTCCTTCAGGGAGGCGCAGCCAGTCATGCCTGGCCAGCACCTCGCCATCCCTGATAGCCGAACCTTCGACCACCAGCAGTTCGATTCCGCCGGGCGCCTCAGAGGTCAGTGTCGCCCCCGCATCGAGCTGGCTGTAGGTCACGATCTCACGATCGTCCTCATGCAGCTTTGCGGTGGCAACGCCGCCCACTGGGGCGCCCAGCTCGGCCTCCATATTCTTGCTGAACTGGGTGCGGTCGGCCAGGTCGAACTGCCACAGTTTCACAAATATCGTACAGCCCGTTTCAGAGCCCGGAATATGTGACGTGGTTGGGGGGTTGCGCACGTAGGTGCCAGCAGGGAAGTCACCGTGCTCGTCCTGGAACACGCCATCGAGTACGATGAATTCTTCTCCACCGGTATGGGTATGCGCCGAGAAATGACTGCCCGGCGCATAACGCACGATGGTCGTGGCGCGGGCAACTTCGTCCCCGATCCGGTCCAGCATGCGCCGCTCCACCCCTTTCATGGGCGAGGGCTGCCATTCAATCTGGTCGGAATGCATAACCACCGGTTTGGAGAAATCTGCATTAATCTCCATGATATTCCTCCCTTTTGTGCCCTTCATGTTTTCAGCGCTTGCATTAAATCCGAAGGTTTCGGATTACCCGGCAATTGAAGGACGGGCTGCGACTTTTGCGCGCCAGGCCTGGAGATTGGTCAGAGACTCGGGAATGTCAACCTTCGCGAAATCCGCAAACCCCAGGCCGGCAAAGGCGGTGATGTCTGCGACCGAGAAGCTGTCGCCTGCGAGAAACTCGTTGTCCGCCAGAACGCTGTCAAGGTAGGCCATGGTTGCGCTGGCAATTTCTTTCTGTTTATTACCCCACTCAGCGCATTGCCAGGTTTCCAGATCCGGACCAAGCCCCGGGGTCGCGTGGTGGAAATAGGCACCCACGGCGTTCATCAGACCGTTTTCTGCCCGCAGATTCATCATTGCGATACGGGCACGCTCCGCTGGGGTTGTACCCATAAGGGACGGACCATCAAAGACGCCGTCGATATATTCGGTGATGGCATTGCACTGGGCGATGCAGGTGCCGTCGTCAAGTTCCAGCATGGGCACGGTGGCATCCGGGTTTTTCGTCTTGAACGCCTCGGAACGGTGCTCGCCGCCCATGACATCGACCGGGACGAATTCCACCTGGTTTGTTGCGCCTTTTTCTGCCAGAGCGATGCGAACGCGGAGCGGGTTCGGGAAGCCTTCGATATCGTAGATTTTCATTGATTGCCTCTGTTGGTCATTAAACATGCGCCAATTAATCTACCTATTAGTAGGTAGATGTGCAAGAGGCAATTTGATTGTTCTGCTTTTCTTTGCGCTGTTGACAAGACATTCCAAACGCCAAGAACAGCCCGGACCTTCTTGCAGTACATAGCCAAACCAAAAAGCCAGCTTCTCAGTTAGACGATTTGATAAATATCGAAGTGTTTTTGTTGAAAGAAGCGTGTGCGAAAGAGCAGCCGTGAATGTTCGCTTATGTTTAAAAAGCGGCGTAGTCGTTGATGCTGCAGGTCAGCGATTCCGAGCCCACTTAGCGGGGACAAAGCGTAGAATGCCCTTTCAGGTAGTTCGTCCAAAGCGGACAAACTATGGCCTAAAAACCAAAAGCCCCCGAACGTGTCCTGACACGCCGGGGGCCTGAACCTTCTTGAAAGGTCGTTATTAACTCAGGGCTTCATGACCAGATAGATCGCCCGACCCTGCCTTACAATCCGGACCGAAACCGCCCGGTTTTCCGGCAAGTCGCGGACCACCGACCGGAAGTCCTCCACCGAGCGAATCTGCTGGCGGTTGATCTCGGTAATGATGTCCCTGGCACGAATACCAGCCTCAAAAGCCGGGCCACGATCCACCCCAGCGACTACAACACCGCCTTCCACGCCCACTGAACGGGCAGTCTCGGGAGCCAGTGGCTCAACGGACAACCCAAGCGGTGCGCCCGCACTGTTGTCGCGGCTACTGGTGGAGGGCTGGGCAGCGTCATCGCCGTCTTCCGGCAACTTGCCAATTTCCACGTCGAGGGTGATTTCATCACCACCGCGCAACACCGTCAGGCGCGCCGATTCACCTACCGGTGTGCGGCCAACCATGGGCGGCAGGTCAGAGGACAACTGAACATCCTCGCCATTGTATTCCAGCACAATGTCACCGGCCTCAAGGCCCCCCTTCTCCGCCGGTGAATCCGGCATCACTTCGGCAATCAACGCGCCACGGGGACGACGCAGGCCGAAGCTCTCGGCCAGATCCCGGTTCACTTCCTGAATGAGCACGCCCAACCAACCCCGGGCGACGGTGCCTTTGTCACGGAGCTGGCGGAACACGTTCATGGCATCGTCAATCGGAATGGCGAACGACACCCCCATGAAGCCGCCGGAGCGGGTGTAAATCTGGGAGTTGATGCCCACCACTTCGCCTTCCAGGTTGAACAGCGGGCCACCGGAGTTACCGGGGTTAATGGCAACGTCAGTCTGGATAAACGGCACGTAGTTCTCAGATGGCAGCGAGCGGCCCAGAGCACTGACAATGCCCGCCGTCACCGTGTAGTCAAACCCGAATGGCGAGCCGATCGCGAAAACCCATTCGCCGACTTTCAGATCCCGGGAACGTCCAACGCTGACCACCGGCAGGTCTTCACCGTTCTCGATTTTGAGAACCGCCATATCCGAGCGGGGATCGGTACCCACGATAGTGGCGGAAAACTCGCGGCGGTCATTCAGGCGCACAATCACTTCATCGGCACCCTCAACCACGTGATTGTTGGTCAGTACATAACCATCGGCTGACACAATAAAGCCGGAGCCCATGCTCCTGCGCGGCTGCTGCGGCCGAGGGGACCCACCAAAAGGAGACTGCGGGCCGCGGAAGAAATCCTGAAGGAAAGGCGGCAACTGCTCCAGCTGCCGCTCATCAAAAGGGAGCCCATGGAAGCCAGAGCTCTGGCTGCCCGGATCCGTCGTGGTACTGATATTCACCACTGCACTGGAGTTATCTTCCACCAGCTCAGTGAAATCCGGCAGGCCTCTGGCTGCGACGCCCTGGCTCCAGAATACCGACGCCATGGCAGCCAGCATCAGCAGAACGCCCAGTATGGCTCCGGGCCTGGCCAGGGAAGACATACGGGCAGCTTCTATATTTTTTTCTGGCATGTAGAACCCCCTGATTTTACTTGCGTTTATAGAGCTATTCTGGGGCTGGGGCGTGAATTTTCAACTTAAAAAACGGTAGGGATCATGGACATGTCGAGGATGGAATTGTCTTTACCCTCAACAACCGCGGCTGGTAGCGATCACCGGCCCCGGCCTGCCAACGCTGCACCAGCCAGAATCCGACGCCCAGGCCTGCCACCGCTCCGGCTATGGCGCCCAGGTCTGACCCCGCGGCCCAGTTATGGGCCATCACACTGGCAAGCACCATCAGCACCAACGGCAAACCGTAAATAATCAGCGAGGCATTCAGCAGCGACTGTTCATCCAGCCCGATGACCACTTCATCGCCCACCCGGGCGCCCACGGAATTATCTACCAGTACCTGATTCGCCCGGCCCCCGGATACCGCCGCCAGCGCGCGCTGCCCGCAGCCCGAGCGGGCCGAGCAACTCTGACAGGCACTGGTTCTTATCGTCTGCACCCAGACCTGATCACCCGCCAGGGCCACGACTTTACCGGTTTCCGTGATCATGACCCGGACAGCTCAGCAACGAAATCTTCATCCACCTCCACGGCATCCGCCACTTTTCGGGCGGTGCCCGGCGGAATTTCACCAACCACCGCTATCAGGAAGGGGCGATCAGAGACCATGACTTCGCGCATGTAGATGGTGGTTGCCCCGATACGGGAAGCGCCTGTCGGCATTTTCAGCCGCCCGACAGGCTCGACAAATACGGAAAACGCAGCCAGGCCATCGGAGAACGCCACGGCCTTGCCACTGCCCGAACGTGGTGCAGCCGCCGGCACAAAGCCCTCCGGCTGCCAGGACAGAGTCCAGCCATTCATTCGGCCAACCGATGACTCCTGTTTTCGGCCATCGTCCAGGGTACGGCTAATCTCACGACCACGGGTCTGAACCTCGAGTTCCTCGTCGGAAATATCGTCAGTGATCTCAAGATCGGTGAACTGAAAATGCTCCAGTACCTCACCGTTTACATCCCGCACCTGGCTCTTGACCAGTAGCCCCGTCTCTTTTTCCAGCCAGAGGCGGTGGCTGTAGCGATCATCATCCCGGGCCCCGAGCGCCACGATCACCACATCGTAGCCGGCGACCCGGTCTTCACCCGCCAGTTCAGGCAGATACCAGCGGCCAAACGGCATCAATTGACTGGTAAACGCTTCTGCGAACGGGCCCGAAGGTATCACCTCGTCCAGCCGGACCCTGCCCCTGTCAGGCAATACACAGACCACGTTCATGCCTTTACGGACGATTTCACCACTGCCGCCGTCCTGCATCACCAGGCGTTCCTCAACACGCCCGTTCCGGTAACGGTGGGCAATGCGCATGGAATGTACCTGATCGCCCCGGGCATAAACAAAGACCCCGCGGTACGAAGTCATGTTGAGTGCAGGGCCAAGCCGCTCCAGCCAGGCCATGGCCGCCGGAGCTTCACCGCTTTTCGTTGTCTCGCTGGCCAACTCGGCCCTCACCGGATTGATCAACAGGCACAGCAGAGCCACAAGAGCGGCAACCGCTCCGAATACCGACCTGCTGGATACCCGGTTATTCATAAATCCATGCTCCCGGCTCAATAGTTACCACTGGCGCTGACCAGGCGGGCGTAACCCACCGAGCCACGACCTGCACCCACGCTGTTGTGCTGGGCATGCTCAAGCAGGTACTGACGCATCTGGCGCAACTGGTCTTCGTCCAACCGCTGCAGTGCCACTTCCTCAACCGCCGCCGACAGCGTTACCGCAGAGGCTGAAGGCTCGGCACTGCCGCCGGCCAGTGCCTGAACAGATACTCCGGTGCGGGTATCCCAGCCGGCTCCGGCACCGAAGCCCACAATCAGCGCAATGAACACCATGGCGGCCACCGGCCAGCGCCAGACCGACACCCTGGGCACCTCCACCGGCGACCGGGCCTGTTCTGAGCGAGCATGGCCATCGAGCGCTTCCCTCACCGCGCCGGCAACATCAATACCATCGGCAGGACCGTGCTGCTCGTGCATCAGATCACGTATCTGCTGCCATCGCTGCCACTGGCCGCGCACGTCCTCCTGGTTGCCATGTGACAACAACCGACGAACCGATAGCTCATCGGCCTCGTCATCCATCATCGAAGACAGTGTTTCTCTGAGACGCTCATCCATAGGATGCAACCTCATTCACGTTACTGACTGATCAAGGAGCGGGCCAAGGTGGCGATCCACCGAGTCCCGCGCCCGGAAAATTCTTGAGCGCACGGT
This sequence comes from Marinobacter sp. tcs-11, assembly GCF_002049515.1. Classification (NCBI taxonomy): domain Bacteria; kingdom Pseudomonadati; phylum Pseudomonadota; class Gammaproteobacteria; order Pseudomonadales; family Marinobacteraceae; genus Marinobacter; species Marinobacter sp. tcs-11. The sequence continues at coordinate 34,840 of NZ_LLYU01000006.1, forward strand.
ACCTATGGGGCACTCCAGTATCCGGGCAATATCTTCATAACTCAGGCCATCGTATTCCCTGAGCAGGAACGCCGACCGCAGTTCCTCCGGCAGGCTGGCAATGGCTTCCGCAAGAGCTTTCTGCAACTGCTCCCTCTGCAGCAACCGCTCCGGCGAGGCCGGGTCACGCAGTCGGCCGCCATCATCAAAGTTTTCCGCATCGGTGACATCCGCCGATCCCTGGGGCCGCCTGCCGCGGGCCTCAAGGAAATTCTTGGCGGTGTTTACGGCAATCCGGTACAACCAGGTGTAAAACGCGCTGTCGCCGCGAAAGCGATCAATCGCGCGGAAGGCTTTGACAAAGGTTTCCTGAGTCAGATCCATGACTTCCTGGCTGTCGTAGACATAGCGGCTGATAATAGACGCGACCCTGGACTGGTATTTCACCACCAGCAGATCGAAGGCCGCACGATCTCCGTTCCGGACCTTGCGAACCAACTGCAGATCCGTCTGGCTGTCGGACTGCTCACCGGGTTTCCAGTCATTTTCAGGCGTCATGGACGAAGCAACAGAAAGTCCTGTTTTGGGAGCCAGTGGTCTGGCCTCGATACGAGTGGCTTGTGTCATTGGGCTGTTCCAGCGTTCGTTCACTAACCCTTGATGCAGACCGCACCCGGCTGACAGGGTTATCCGTTAGCCCAAATAGACAGCAAGCGTAAAGTTTAGTTCAATACACGTCCACATTATGGCCCGCGACCACGACTCAATGCCACAGTCCTACGAATACGATGTTCTGATCATCGGCAGCGGCGCTGCCGGCCTTACCGTTGCGCTGAATCTTCCGGAGCACTTGCGGGTTTGCGTCATCAGCAAAGCCGATATCAGCTCTGGCGCCACCCTCTGGGCCCAGGGAGGCATCGCTGCGGTTCTGGACGATACCGATTCCGTGGAGAATCACATACAGGACACCCTCAACGCGGGCGGCGGTCTGTGCCACGAGGATGCGGTCCGCTTTACCGTGGAACACAGCAAGGAAAGCATCAAATGGCTGATCGACTCCGGCGTGAAGTTCACCAGGCAGGACGATGGCGAGGACTACCACCTCACCCGCGAAGGCGGCCATAGCCATCGCCGGATTATCCACGCCGCCGATGCCACCGGCCACGCGGTTTCCACCACCCTGGCGAGCCAGGCCCAGGCCAGGCCGAATATTCACCTGAAAGCCGGCCGGGTGGCTGTGGACCTGATTACCAACCGCAAGCTTGCGCTTCCCGGCAACCGCTGCGTCGGCGCCTACATCCTGAATCTCGAAGACAATCATGTGGAACTGTTTCGAGCCAGGTTCACCGTCATCGCCACCGGCGGCGCCTCCAAGGCGTATCGCTACACGACCAATCCGGACGGCGCTTCCGGAGATGGAATTGCCATGGCCTGGCGAGCCGGTTGCCGTGTTGCCAACATGGAGTTCAATCAGTTCCACCCCACCTGCCTGTACCACCCGCACGCCAAGTCCTTCCTGATTACCGAGGCGGTTCGGGGCGAAGGTGGCGTGCTCCGGCTGCCGGATGGCAGTCGATTTATGGACCGGTTTGATGAACGGGCGGAACTCGCGCCCCGGGACATTGTTGCCCGGGCGATTGACCATGAGATGAAGCGCCTGGGTGCAGACCACCTGTTCCTGGATATCAGCCATAAGCCGGCCGACTTCATCAAACAGCACTTCCCGACCATTTACGAAAAGTGTCTGAGCTTCGGGATCGACATTACCCGCGAACCCATCCCCGTGGTGCCTGCTGCCCATTATACCTGCGGCGGAATTGTCAGTGATGAACGGGCGCGTACCGACATCAACCAACTCTATGTCGTTGGCGAAGCCGCCTTCACCGGCCTGCACGGCGCCAACCGCATGGCCAGCAACTCGTTGCTGGAATGTCTGGTCTATGGCCGGGCCGCGGCTCAGGACATCACCCGCAGGGAGGCTGACATTCCACCACCACCGTCAGCCCCGGACTGGGACGAAAGCCAGGTGCGGGACTCCGACGAAGACGTCATCATCTCCCATAACTGGGACGAACTTCGGCACTTTATGTGGGACTATGTCGGCATCGTCCGAACCACCAAACGCCTGCAGCGGGCGAAACACCGGGTTGATTTGCTGTCCCGTGAAATCGGCGAGTTTTACAGTAACTACCGGGTCTCCAATGACCTGATCGAGCTGCGCAACCTGGTCACAGTCTCCGACCTCATCATCTGCTCGGCACTGCAACGCAAGGAAAGCCGAGGCCTGCATTACACACTGGATTATCCGGGCCTGTTGAATGACGCCCAGGATACCGTGCTGGTGCCGACGACTTACCGCACCCCGTCTCCCTGAGACCGGGCCTTACTCCGTTTCCAAAGGCAGAATCCGTTATGTCCGAAACCAATACTTCTCAGGATCACACTGAATTTCATCGCCTGTGGTGGCACAGCCGCCGCGGCATGCTGGAACTGGACGTCCTGCTGCTCCCGTTCCTTGAAGAGGTATACCGGGATCTTTCAGCGGAAGACCAGGCCCGTTACCGCAAGCTGTTAAGTTGCGAGGATACGGACATGTTCGAGTGGTTCATGCAGCGCAGCAAGCCGGAGGACCCGGATCTTCGTCACATCGTTGACATGATCCTGAACCGTGTCCAACCCGATTGAACTGAACCTGTCGCCCTCCAGGGCCGCGGGTATTTGCGCCAGCCTGCCCTGGCTGGCGCTGTCTGCTGTACTACTGGCAATCAGCCTGTCCATCACCCCGCTGGCACTGGTGTTGTTACCGGTTTCCCTGCTTCTGGGCTGGCAGGAATTCCGTCGTTGTGGCCGGCTCCGTGGAGCCAATGCCATTATCAGCCTGACAACTGACGACCGGCATCTTCGATGCCAGCTGGCCAATGGCCAGGAAGTTACCGCCAGAGTTTGCGGCTGCAGCTCGCTCGGTGCATCCTTTCTGGTCTTGAAAGTAGAGTCCGTTGTCACCAGATCAGACACCATGACCGCGATCCTGCTCAGCCCATCCCGGCTAAGTCGTGGCAATGTTTCCGAACAGGCATTCCGTCGGCTGCGCATGTGGCTCCTTGCAGGGCCAGCAGCTATTTCACGGTGAACCCCCGATTCCATCCGGAGTTTTCGATGACTAACGCCAATACCGAAACGCCAGCCAATCCCACTTACGAGGGTTGGGCTCATCTGACCGACCGGGTTCTGGCCAGAATCAGCGGGCCGGGTACCAACAAGTTTGTCCAGGGCCAGTTCAGCCAGAATGTTGACGAGGTCACCTCCGGCCAGTCCCTGAGGGCAGCCGCCTGCACCCCGAAGGGCAGGGCCTACTGCATTACCCGGCTGGTCCGGGATGGCGAAGACTTGCTGCTCAGCCTTGAGCGGGAGACCGCCGAGGACACCGTTAAGCACCTGAACAAGTACCTGATGCTGTTCCGCGGCACGTCGCTTGGCGTTCTTGACTCGGGCCGGATCACCGGTTTGCTGGGAATCGAGACCGCCCGCCAGGTTGCCGGCGCGGCCACGGACGAACTGACCCGTCCCGGACAGGTGTTAAGTACCGACAACGGGTACCTGATTCGTGTGGAAGATGACAGCGACCACTGCGCTCGGTTTGAACTCTGGCAAACCGATGCCCAGCCTGACTTGCTGCCCTCCTCTGAGCTTTCTCTGCAGACCTGGCTGGCCTCGGAGGTCCGCGCCGGCGTACCCTGGCTGACCGCAGCAACCCGGGAAGCCTATGTTCCCCAGATGCTCAACCTTCAGCACCTGCAAGGCATTCACTTCAAGAAAGGCTGTTACACCGGGCAGGAAGTGATCGCGCGGATGCATTTCCTCGGCCAATTAAAGAAAAGCCTGTTCCGGGTCGCTTTCACCGGTACAGAAGCCGCGCCACAACCCGGTACCCGACTGATCGCCGATGGCAGTGCCGTGGGCGAGGTGGTTAATTCGGTACTGACTGGTGAGCAGCAGGGAGAAATGCTGGCGGTGATCCGACATGATGCGGCCAGCAAGCACCTGGGCGTAGACGGTCATGAGGGCCTGCAACTTGAGATGCGGCCGATACCCTATCCGGTTCCGGAACGAGAGCAAGCCGAACAGGCTGATACATAAGTTGACAGGAAATACCGGAAAAATTTGCTATAAATTAAAACACATACCGGTTTTATCCCCGTACGCGGGATGCCTCCAGACAAGTGGAACCTAACTGACCATGGCCAATATTGTTGAAACCATCAAGTCTGACCTGACGGCTGCCATTGAAAACGACAAGCTGGTACTTCCAACCCTGCCTGAGGTAGCGCTTCAGGTGCGGGAGATTGCCGAGTCCGAGGACTCCGCCATTGCCGATCTGGTTAAGGTCATCAGCAACGATACGGCGCTGTCGGCCCGTATCATCCGGGTGTGCAATAGCCCGCTGTTTCGCGGCAGCCGCGCCATCGAGAACCTGAACATGGCGGTCAGCCGCCTGGGTATGGCTTACACCAGTAATCTGGCCATGGGCCTGGCCATGGAACAGATGTTCCAGGCCACGTCCGACATGATCGACAAGCGCCTGCGCGCCACCTGGCAGACCAGCACCGAAGTGGCGGGCGTGTGTCATGTTCTGGCGCAGCATTACACCCGCCTGAAGGCGGATCAGGCAACGCTGGCTGGCCTGGTGCACCTGATCGGTATTCTGCCGATTCTGCGTTATGTGGAGGATCAGGATATCCAGATCAGCAGCATCATGCTGGACAATGTGATTGATGAGCTGCACCCGCGTATTGGCTCTATGATTCTGAAAAAATGGGATTTTCCGAAGGAACTGCAGAATGTGCCTCTGGAATACGCCAACTTCCAGCGTGAGGTGCCGGCAGCAGATTATGCCGATCTGGTGATGGTGGCCAACCTGCAGCTGGTTGCCGGGAGCGATCACCCCTGGAACGAGATGGACTGGACGAAGATTTCTGCGTTCGATCGGCTGGGACTGGATCCGAATGTCGATATGAGCGAGGAAGAGGATCTGAATGCGCAGATGGAAGCGGCTATGGCGCTGCTTCAATAGGTTCCGGCTTTCTTCGGGAGTCTGCCGACCGCCTTCAGTGCGTCACTGTTTATATTTGGCAATCAACGCAGCTTTGCTTGGCAATGCCCAATCAACGGAGGGCCTGCCCTGCTCCCTCAGCCATTCGTTAGCCTTCGAGAAATGCCGGCAACCAAAGAATCCACGGTAGGCACTGAGCGGTGACGGGTGTGGGCCATCCAGAACCAGGTGGCGGTTCCGGTCAATGTGCTGGCCCTTTTTCTTGGCGTAGCTGCCCCACAACAGGAAGACCACGTTGTCGCGCTCCCGGTTGATAACTTCGATCACCTTGTCGGTAAACCTCTCCCAACCCTTGCCTTGATGGGCTCCGGCATTGCTCTGCTCGACCGTGAGGACGCTGTTGAGTAGCAGCACGCCCTGCTCTGCCCAGGGCTGCAGGCAGCCGTGATCCGGTGGCGCGATGCCCAGGTCAGTTTCAATTTCCTTGAAGATGTTGACCAGGGATGGTGGTGGCGGAACCTGAGGGCGCACGGAGAAGCACAAACCATGGGCCTGGCCGGGGCCGTGGTAGGGGTCCTGGCCAAGGATCACTACGTTTACGTTGGCCAGCGGTGTGCTGTTGAGGGCATTGAAGCAGTGGGAGCTGGGGGGATACAGAACCTTGCCGGCCTGTTCCTCGGCGGCGAGGAATTCGGCCAGTTGCCGCATGTAGGGCTGGCGGAACTCGTCCGCCAGCCACTGATCCCAGCCTCGGCCGGGCTTCAGTTGTTGAGCCAGTGCCTCGGCAGGGTGCATAGGCTTACTCGCTTTCCGGTTTCTGTTCCGCCTTGTGCTCCGGGCGCATGGCCGGGAACAGGATGACGTCGCGGATGGATGGCGAGTTGGTCAGCAGCATGGCCAGGCGGTCGATGCCGATACCTTCACCGGCGGTAGGCGGCAAACCGTATTCGAGGGCCATGACATAGTCGTCATCGTAGAACATGGCTTCGTCGTCGCCGGCGTCTTTCTCAGCCACCTGGGCCTGGAAGCGTTCGGCCTGGTCTTCGGCATCGTTAAGCTCAGAGAAGCCATTGGCAATCTCGCGACCGCCCACGAAGAACTCGAAGCGCTCGGTCACAAACGGATCGCTGTCTTTGCAGCGGGCCAGGGGCGACACTTCTTTCGGGTACTCGGTGATGAACGTCGGCTGGGTGAGACGATGCTCGGCGGTGGCTTCGAAGATTTCGATCTGCACCTTGCCCAGGCCCCAGATGTCTTTCACGTGGATACCCAGGTTCTTGGCCACTTCTCGGGCCTGTGCGTCGTCAGCCAGTTGCTCACGGGTGATGTCCGGGTTGTAACGCAGGATGGCGTCGACCACAGTGAGGCGCTCGAACGGCTTGCCGAAATCGTATTCGATGGTCTCTTCGCTACCGTCTTTCAGTACCCGTGTGTTGATTACAGTGGTGGTACCCAGCACCTTCTGGGTGATGGTACGCAGCATGTCTTCGGTCAGGTCCATCAGGTCGTTGTAATCGGCGTAGGCCTGGTAGAACTCGACCATGGTGAACTCGGGGTTGTGCCGGGTGGACAGCCCTTCGTTGCGGAAGTTGCGGTTGATTTCGAACACCCGCTCAAAGCCGCCGACCACCAGGCGCTTGAGGAACAGCTCCGGAGCAATGCGCAGATACATGTCGATGCCCAGGGCGTTGTGATGGGTCACGAACGGACGAGCAGTGGCGCCACCCGGAATCACCTGCAGCATGGGGGTTTCCACCTCCATGAAATCACGCTCGGTGAAGTACTGGCGCATGGCGTTGATGATCTTCGACCGGGCATGGAACACACGGCGGCTGTCCTCGTTCACCATCAGGTCCACGTACCGGTGCCGATAGCGGGCTTCGGTGTCGGTCAGCCCCTTGTGCTTCTCCGGCAGCGGGCGCAGTGACTTGGTCAGCAGTACGTATTCGTCCATGGTCACATACAGGTCGCCCTTGCCGGATTTCGACAGAGTGCCACGCACGCCCACGATGTCGCCCATATCCCAGTGCTTGGTGTCTTTCTGGACGTCCTTGGAGGCATAGATCTGGATGCGGCCGGTCATATCCTGAACCACTTTGAACGCCTTGCGGTCGAGCATCATGCGGCCAGCAATGGCCACCTTGATGCCCAAACCTTCCAGCTCTTCCTTGGATTTATCACCGTACTTCGCCTGCAGTTCGGCGGCGGTGGCATCGCGACGGAAGTCATTCGGGAACGGATTGCCCTGCTCGCGCAGCGCAGCCAGTTTGGCGCGGCGCTCGGCAATCAGCTTGTTATCCTCATGCTGTGCGGCGTTCTGGGTCTGTTCAGTCATCTTGGCTCACTAAAGAAGTCGGAATGGTCCGGTTTGGTTTGGATGGCGCCGTCTACAGCGCCATCTTCAGACTGGCTTCAATAAACTTGTCGATGTCACCATCCAACACCGACTGGGTGTTGCTGGTTTCCACCTTGGTGCGCAGGTCTTTGATACGGCTGTCGTCCAGCACGTAGGAACGGATCTGGCTACCCCAGCCGATGTCAGACTTCGAGTCTTCGGCTTTCTGTTTCTCTTCGTTACGCTTCTGCATTTCCAGTTCAAAAAGCTTGGCCTTGAGCTGCTTCATGGCCTGGTCTTTGTTCTGGTGCTGGCTTCGGCCGGCCTGACAGGCCACCACGATGCCCGTGGGGTTGTGGGTCAGTCGCACTGCGGATTCGGTCCGGTTTACGTGCTGACCACCGGCGCCGGAAGCGCGATACACATCGACCCGCAGATCCGCCGGGTTGATCTCGATTTCGAAGCTGTCGTCCACTTCCGGTGATACAAACACGGAAGAGAAGGAGGTATGGCGACGGTTGCCGGAATCAAACGGGGATTTCCGCACCAGGCGGTGTACGCCGGTTTCTGTGCGTAGCCAGCCGTAGGCGTAGTCGCCCTGGATGTGGATGGTGGCACTCTTGATGCCGGCCACTTCACCTTCCTGCAGTTCAACGATTTCGGCCTTGAAGCCACGACGCTCGGCCCAGCGCAGGTACATGCGCAGCAGCATGTTGCCCCAGTCCTGGGCTTCAGTGCCGCCGGAGCCGGCCTGGATATCCAGGTAGGCGTTGTTGGCATCCATTTCGCCGGAGAACATGCGGCGGAATTCGAGCTTCTCGAGTTCTTTATCAAGGTTTTCGAGATCGGCTTCGATTTCCTGGACGGTGCCTTCGTCGTCCTCTTCCACCGCCATGTCGAGCAGGCTTTCTGCATCGGCCAGGCCGTTGGTGAGGTTGTCGATGGTTTTAACGATCAGTTCAAGGTCTGAGCGCTCTTTGCCCAATGCCTGGGCCCGCTCGGGATCGTCCCAGACGGTGGGTTGTTCGAGTTCGCGTTCGACTTCGGTCAGGCGTTCACTTCGCTGATCGTAGTCAAAGATACCCCCTCAGCGCTTCGGTGCGCTCGCGAAGCTCTTTGATCTTCGTCACTATGGGATTAATTTCCATGAAACCTTGTCTCGCTTTGGAAAATGGTGCGATAAAAACAGAGGGCGGATTCTACCGGAATTTGCGGGTTAAATCAGCAAGCCTAATCAGCCCAAAGGTTCCAGGTAATCCACCAGAAGCTGCAAATTGGTCCGCCCCCGGAACGTATTGGCATCCGGCTTATAAACCACCCGCGCGCCACTCCGGGTAAAGTCCGGCACTTCCGGCCCGGTGTTGAAGGCAATGCCATCAATAATGCCCCCGCCTTCAACCGGCTGCAGCACCAGTTTCAGGTGGTTCTCGCCGACAATTCGCTGGCTCACTACCCGGAATTCGCCATCAAACACCGGCTCGGGAAAATGCTGGCCCCAGGGGCCGGCGCGTTTGAGCAGGTAGGCGGTGTCCAGGTTCAGCTCTTCCGGGGCCAGCGGGCCGTCGGTGGTGATGGCGGCTTCAAGGTCTTCCGGTTTCAACGTGTCACGCACGGCCTGGTCGAAGGCGTTGCTGAAACGTTCGAGGTCGTCCCGGGCGATGGTCATGCCGGCGGCCATGGCGTGGCCGCCGTATTTTTTCATCAGGCCCGGATTCTTGGCGTCGACCACGGCCAGGGCATCCCGGATGTGCAGGCCGGGGATGGATCGGGCAGAGCCTTTCAGGTGTTCGCCGTCGTCGTCGGGCGCAAAAGCAATGGTAGGGCGATGGGTCTGTTCGCGGATGCGGGCCGCCAGGATGCCGATCACGCCCTGGTGCCAGTCCTGATCGAACAGGGCCAGACCCCAGGGCAAGCCGTCAATATCGAGGGACATGGAGGCCAACAGGTCCTGGGCCTGGGCTTTCATGTCTTTTTCAATGGTGCGGCGTTCGCGGTTGAAGTTATCCAGTTCCCGGGCCAGGCGCAGCGCTTCGTCGCGACTGTCGGCGAGCAGGCAGGCGATGCCGATACTCATGTCGTCCAGCCTGCCGGCAGCGTTCAGGCGCGGGCCAACCACAAAGCCCAGATCGGTGGCGCTGATTTCGGTGTAGTCGCGGCCGGCTACTTCCAGCAGAGCCAGGATGCCCGGTCTGGCTTCCCCTTTGCGGATGCGGCGGATGCCCTGCTCCACAAAGATGCGGTTGTTATGGTCCAGCGGCACCACGTCGGCCACGGTACCCAGGGCCACCAGGTCCAGCAGGCTACCCAGGTTAGGCTCCGGGTCCGGCAGCCGGTTGTTGTCTCGCAGGTGCTTACGCAGCGCCGTGAGCACGTAGAACATCACGCCCACTCCCGCCGCATTTTTGCTCAGGAACGGACAACCGGGTTGATTGGGGTTCACAATGGCATCGGCATCTGGCAGCTCTTCTCCGGCCAGATGATGGTCGGTGATAACCACTTTGATGCCCAGCTCCCGGGCAGCACGCACGCCTTCGATGGCGGAGATGCCGTTATCAACAGTCACCAGAAGATCCGGCAAATCCCCGTCTTCCTGCAACCGGTGGATGATGCCGGGTGTCAGGCCGTAGCCATCAGAGAATCGGCTGGGCACCCGGAAATCAATCGCCGCCACACCGAGCATCGACAAACCCAGCATAGCCACCGAAGTACTGGTGGCCCCATCGGCATCGAAGTCCCCCAGCACCATTACCCGCTGTTTCTGCACTATGGCCTCGGCCAGCAGTTCAACTGCGCGATCAATGCCGCGAAGCTGCATCGGCGAAGCCAGGTGTTTCAGGGTGTACTGGAGCTGGTCGTCGGATTGCACACCGCGGGCGGCGTAGAGACGGCGAAGGATGGGGGGCAGGTTTTGCCCCCACCCCGTCACATCGGACGGCTGGGGGCGACGCAGGATCTTTTTAGGAGTCATGCCGGATCAGGCGTTCTTCCAATGCTTGGCGATAAAGCCCTGCACCTCGGACACATTGTTATCCAGCACGGTGTAGCGCTCTTCCCGCTCGAACAGATCAGCCATGTGAGCCGGCAATTGCGGCTTCACGCTCAGGCCGGATTCGGCAATCGCATCCGGGAACTTGGCCGGGTGCGCGGTACCGAGGGTGATCATGGGCACAGCAGAGTCGCGGCGGCAGTTGCGGGCAGCGCGTACGCCAATGGCGGTGTGCGGGTCCAGCAGATATTCGTTCTGCTCGTAGACGTCACGAATGGTGTCGCAGGTAGTTTTATCGTCCACCGCATCGCTGTCGAACAGCTTGCGGGCGTGCTTCCAGCGGTAGTCTTCAATGCTGACCGGGCCTTTGGCTGCATTTTCCAGCAAGGCTTTGACCGCCGCGCCGTCACGGCCGTGCAGATCAAACAGCAGACGCTCGAAGTTGCTGGACACCATGATGTCCATGCTCGGCGACAGGGTATGCTCCAGCTGGTGCTGCTCATACTTGTTGCCGCTCATGAAGCGATGCAGGATATCGTTGCGGTTGGTGGCAATCACCAGCTGGCTGATGGGCAGCCCCATTTTCTTGGCCAGGTAGCCGGCGAAAATATCGCCAAAGTTGCCTGTGGGCACAGAGAACGCCATGCTGCGGTCCGGGCCACCCAGAGCGAGAGACGCCTGGAAGTAGTACACGATCTGGGCCATGATCCGGGCCCAGTTGATGGAGTTCACCGCCGCCAGCTGGGTTTTGCCGCCCAGGAAGGACTGATTGCCGAAGCTCTCCTTCACCATGCGCTGACAGTCGTCGAAGTTGCCTTTGACTGCGATGTTATGGATGTTGTCGCCCTGCACCGTAGTCATCTGGCGGCGCTGCACTTCAGACACTCGCTGATGCGGATGCAGGATAAAGATATCCACGTGCTCGCACCGGCGGCAGCCCTCGATGGCAGCAGAACCGGTATCACCGGAGGTGGCCCCCATGATCACAACGTGCTGGTTGCGCTTCTCCAGAACGTAGTCCAGCAAGCGGCCCAGCAGCTGCAGGGCAAAGTCTTTGAACGCCAGCGTCGGGCCACGGAACAGTTCCATCACCCATTCGTTGGTGTCCAGCTGCACCAGCGGCGCCACCGCCTGATGACTGAACACACTGTAGGTTTCATCCAGCATCTTGCGGAAGTCGTCCGCCGGGATGGCATCCTCTACAAACGGATACATCACTTTGTAGGCCAGCTCCGCATAGGGAAGCCCGCGCCAGCTACGAATTTCTTCCAGGCTGAAGTGCGGCAACGATTCCGGCACATAGAGGCCACCGTCGGTGGCCAGTCCGGTCAGAAGAACGTCTTCAAAGCCCAGTGCGGGAGCTTCGCCCCGTGTACTGATGTATCTCACGTGCGTACCTGTCAGTTAAAGTTTTCTGCGCGAATACGGACAACCTTGCCATCGATGTCGGCGAGGGATTCCATCTCGTCAATGGCCAGGTTCATCTGGCGCTCCTGAACCGTGTGGGTCAGGATGATGACCGGAATCCGGCCATCCTTGAATTCGGATTCTTTCTGCATGATCGATTCGATGTTGATGCCATGCTCACTTAGAATGGCAGCAATCTTGGCCAACACACCCGGATGGTCAAAGGCCTGGATTCGCAGGTAGTAAGCCGACTGGACATCTTCCATTGGCAGCACGGGCAGGTCTTCCAGGGCGTCCGGCGTAAATCCGAGGTAGGGAATGCGCTGCTGGCTGTTGCTGGACACCGCGCGGGCGACGTCCACGATGTCTGCGATGACCGCAGATGCTGTAGCCTCATCCCCGGCACCAGGACCGTAATACATGGTCTGGCCAACAGCATCGCCATCCACCAGGACTGCGTTAAGAACGCCATCAACCTGAGCAATCAGATGACTCTGTGGCACCAGCGTCGGATGCACCCGCAGTTCAATACCGTCTTCACGACGACGGGCGATGCCCAGGTGCTTCACCCGGTACCCCAGCAACTCTGCGTGGGAAATATCATATGGAGTAATACCGGAAATTCCCTCGGTAAAACCTTTCTCAAACTGCAGGGGAACGCCGAACCCGGACGCCGCCAGGATGGTCAGTTTGTGAGCGGCATCAATGCCTTCCACATCGAACGTCGGGTCCGCTTCCGCGTAGCCCAGTGCCTGCGCTTCCTTGAGAACTTCACCAAATTCCCGGCCCGCGCGCATTTCGGTGAGAATGTAATTGCCGGTGCCATTGATAATGCCGGCAATGGTATCAATGCGGTTGGCGGCCAGGCCCTCGCGCACAGACTTGATCACCGGAATGCCGCCGGCAACGCCGGCTTCATAGGCAACCACGACGCCAGCCTTCTCCGCTGCGTCGAAAATCTCATTACCGTGCACGGCAATCAGGGCCTTGTTGGCAGTCACCACATGCTTGCCGTTGGCAATGGCCGCCAGCACCAGCTCTTTGGCCGCATCGTAGCCACCAATCAGCTCCACCACGATATCAATCGAAGGATCGTTCACCACGTCATAAATGTCGGTACTGAACGGGACATTGCCCAGATCAAGGTCATCGCGGCTATGGCGGCTCGCCACCCGGGCAATCCGGATGTTGCAGCCGGCACGACCCGCAATAATCTCGGCGTTGCGAGTCAGGACATTGAATGTACCGCCGCCTACGGTTCCCAGTCCGCAAATTCCGACATTGACGTCTTTCAAGCTCTCACCTCTGATCCCGATGGGGGTGCTGATGGATTGCAATAAGGGGGCATAGTATACCGATTCAGGGCCGGCTGAATAAGCCCTGAATCGGTCACGCTTTCAACAAAGATGACGACTGGCGACGAACACCGACAGGGTCACAGAATACCGAGACCCTCAGCCAGATTTCGGGCCGGCACATAACCCCGAACCATATTGCCGTCTTCCAGCAAAATAGCCGGCGTGCCGGTCACACCCACCTGACCGCCGAGACGATACTGCTCTGCCACCGGGTTCTCACAACTCTTCTGCTCTACCGAACGCCCCGCTTTGGCGGCATCCATAGCGGCCTGCTGATCGTCAGCGCACCAGACCGAGATATATTTATTGAAGGAGGCCGTACCTGGCCCGGAACGGGGAAACGCGTAGTAATTGACGGTAATACCGTACTCATTCAACTGGGGCACTTCATCGTGCAACTTCCGGCAATAGGGGCAATCGATATCGGTAAACACATTAACGACCGCCTTCTCTTTACCCTTGGCCGGATACGAAATCACGCCCTTGCCACCATAATCCGCCATCAGGTCCTTACGGGAACCCGCACGGGATTCTTCAGTAACGTTGGCAATGCCGTTTTTGGTGATTTTCAGCAGATCGCCCGTCAGCAGATAGGTGCCGTCTTCCGTGGTATAGATGGTGTCGCCGTTGTTGCTCTGAACTTCGTACAACCCTTTTGCCTCAGATTCGCGAACAGAGTTTACCTTTAGACCGGGAACCGCCTCGGTCAGCCGCTGGGCAATGCGGTCTTCGGCTTCGCCTGCCTGGGAGGCTGGTGCCCCGACCAGGGTCAGCGCCAGTCCAATGGACACTGCTACTGATTTGATGTTCATGAGCTTGAAACTACCTCTGTCGGTTTGTGTGGTGTCTGCGACACCGGAAAATCGGATTAGTTCAGCCTCCGGAGCGGCCGCAGTCAACCCCTGGGGTGGTGGGCCTGATGAAGATCCTGCAATCTTTGCCGCGCAACATGAGTGTAGATCTGGGTGGTCGACAGATCTGAATGCCCCAACAGCATCTGCACCACCCGAAGATCCGCCCCATGATTGAGCAAATGGGTGGCGAACGCATGCCTGAGTGTATGAGGAGAAAGGTGTTTGGTGATTCCGCAGCGGATCGCATAATGCCGGATTCGATACCAGAAGGCCTGCCGGGTCATGGCGGTGCCACGATTGCCCGGAAACAGGGCATCACTGGTTTTGCCTCGCAGCAGCTCGCCCCGGGCCTGCCGCATATACTGTAATAACCAGTCCACAGCTTCTTCACCCAGCGGCACCAAACGCTCCTTGCCGCCCTTGCCCTGTATGCGAACCACGCCCTGCCTCAGGTTGACCTGGTCCACCGTCAGCCCCGTCAACTCCGAAACCCGAAGTCCGCAGCCATAGAGAATCTCCAGCATGGCCCGATCCCGCAGTTCTACCGGCAGCTCCGGGTCCGGCTCAGTCAGCAGCGACTCCACGTCGGCCTCGGTCAGGGTATCCGGCAAGCGCCGGGGCAACCTAGGGCTGTCAATCCGCAACGTTGGGTCTTCGGCAATAATGCCTTCACGCAAAAGAAAACGATAGAAGCGCCTTACACCAGACAGGCGGCGGGCCGCCGTGCTGGTTTTCAGGCCGTCGGACAAGCCCCGCGACATCCAGGCCAGAAGATCTGTGCGTCGTGCGCTGCGCAGGGTTGGCGCCCCAGCTTGCTGCTCCAGCCACCCGGACAAACGGTACAGATCACTGGCATAGGCCTGCCGGGTTTTCTCGCCAAGGCCATCCTCAAGCCAGACCGCGTCACTGAAACGCTCTATCAACTGCTCATCTTCTGGCCTTGGCACAGCACCCTCTTCGATTCCGGAGACATCGCAGGCATTAAACCATAAAAAAAGCAGCCCCTTGAGGCTGCTTTTTGGTACTGAACAGACGAATCTGAATCAGTTAAGCTTTTCCTTGATACGAGCTGCCTTACCAGACAGGTCGCGCAGGTAGTAAAGCTTGGCCTGACGCACGTCACCACGACGCTTCACACTGACGCTGTCGATCAGCTTGGAGTAGGTCTGGAAAGTACGCTCAACGCCCACGCCGTAAGAGATCTTACGAACAGTGAAGGAAGAGTTCATGCCACGGTTACGCTTGCCGATAACCACGCCTTCAAACGCCTGCAGACGCTCACGGTTACCTTCAGTTACGCGAACCTGTACAACCACGGTATCGCCCGGCGCGAACGCAGGGATTTCCTTGGTCATCTGTTCTGCTTCAAGTTGACTGATGATGTTGTTCTTGCCGCTCATCGTAATGCTCCTGATACCCAATCTTTCAATGCCCTGATGACTCAGAGGCACCCGGTTCGTTCAAAATTTCTTCCAGTAACTGACGCTCTTCTTCCGTAAGTTCCCGCTTTTCCAGCAGGTCGGGGCGCCGCTCACTGGTTCGCCTCAACGATTCTTTCAATCGCCAACGCCGGATCTGTTCATGGTGACCGCCCAACAGAACTTCCGGCACCGCCTGACCTTCGTATACCTCGGGCCGGGTGTAGTGCGGACAATCCAGCAATCCGTCGGCAAAGGAATCCTGCTCTGCCGACTGCGCATGACCCAGCGCTCCGGGGATGAGGCGTGTTACCGCATCAATTACAGCCATCGCTGCCAGCTCGCCACCCGAGAGAACGAAATCCCCAAGGGATACCTCCCGGTCGACTTCTGCCGCAATCAGGCGCTCATCCACACCTTCATAACGACCGGCAACGAGAATCAGCTGCTGCTCGGCGGCGAGTGACTCCACCACCGACTGATCCAGCCTTTCACCCTGCGGCGAAAGATAGACCACACAGGCCTTGCCGGGTGCCGATGCCCTGGCCGCCTGGATTGCGTCCCGCAGAGGCTGAATTTTCATCAGCATCCCCGGGCCACCACCATAAGGCCGGTCATCCACCGTGCGATGACGATCGTGGGTGTAATCCCGAGGATTCCAGCTCTGAAAGGTCAACAGACCTTCACGCACTGCCCTCCCGGTAATCCCGTAATCCGTCACCGCAGAAAACATATCCGGGAACAGACTGACTGCGCCAATCCACACCCGTCAGAACTCCGGATCCCAGTCAACCACCATGCGAGAGCCTTTGAGATCTACCTGCTGAACCACTTGATCCGGCAGATAGGGAATCAGACGCTCGCGCTGGTCAATAGAGCCCGCCGTAGCGTGCACCACCAGGACATCATTGGAGCCTGTCTCCAGAAGGTGATGCACCTTACCCAGGCACTCACCTTCTACCGTGAAGACATCCAGACCTTCCAGCTGATGCCAGTAGAACTCCCCTTCGGGCAGTTCCGGCAGTTGCTCGGTGGGAACCCGGATCTCCGCTCCGCAATAGGTGCGGGCTACTTCACGATCATCAATACCTTTAAGCCTGACGACGATCCCCTGCCCCTGGCGGCGACCTTCCTCAAGCCTGATCGGAATACGCTTGCCGTCCAGGAGCAGAGTCCAGTCACGGTAGTTCAGTATTCCGTCTTTCGGGTCTGTGTAAGAGAAGACCTTAAGCCAACCCTTTACCCCGAACACCGAGGTGATCCGGCCGATCACAGTTTCCTGCGAATTCTGCGTCATGCCTTTACAACCCCGGTACCAACAATGCTATTACTGAGCAGCCTTCAGCAGCTGAGCAACACGCTCACTGGCCTGTGCACCCTGGCCCAGCCAGAAATCAACGCGCTCACGATTAACACGCAGACGCTCTTCCTGACCACGGGCAATCGGGTTAAAGAAACCAACACGCTCAATGAAACGGCCGTCACGGGAGTTACGGCTGTCAGTGACTGTCAGATGGTAGAACGGGCGCTTCTTGGAGCCGCCACGAGCCAAACGGATTGTTACCATTTCGACCAATATCCTGTTCTGTTGTACGAACTTTGTACGATTCCCGACACACCGTTTCACGGCTGACGGGAAGACCCATACTCGAAAGGGGCGCTATTCTATGCGAAAAAAGCGCCAATGAAAACAGGGAAACCACCGGTTTCCCCATTTTATATGTAAGGCTTTTTACATACGGCCAAACGGGGGCATGCCACCACCGCCGCCGGGCGGCATCATACCACCCATACCGCGCATCAGGTTAGCCACCCCGCCCTTCTTGCCAAACTTTTTCATCATCTTCTGCATCTGCTTGTGCTGCTTGAGCAGACGGTTCACGTCCTGGATCTGGGTACCCGAACCGGCGGCAATCCGACGCTTGCGAGAGTTATTGATGACATCCGGATAACGGCGCTCTTTGGGCGTCATGGAGCAGATAATGGCTTCCATCTGACCAACCGACTTGTCGTTAACCTGAGCCTGTGCCATCTGGGCCATCTGCCCCATGCCCGGCAACTTGTCCAACAGTCCGCCGATACCGCCCATATTCTTCATTTGCTGGAGCTGGTCGCGGAAGTCTTCCAGATCAAAACCTTTACCCTTCTTGATCTTCTTGGTGAGCTTCTCGGCTTTCTTTCGGTCCAGCTTGCGCTCAGCTTCCTCAATCAGGGAGAGCACATCCCCCATACCAAGGATGCGGGAGGCAACACGATCCGGATAGAAAGGCTCCAGGGCGTCTGACTTTTCACCAATACCCAGGAACTTGATGGGCTTGCCGGTGATATGACGCACGGACAACGCCGCGCCGCCACGGGCATCGCCGTCGGTCTTGGTCAGCACCACGCCGGTCAGCGGTAACGCATCGTTAAATGCCTTGGCGGTATTGGCCGCGTCCTGGCCCGTCATGGCATCAACCACAAACAGGGTTTCAACCGGGTTCACCGCCTTATGCAGGCGACCGATTTCACCCATCATCTGCTCATCCACGTGCAGACGACCCGCGGTATCCAGGATAACCACATCAATGTGCTTGCGGCGGGCAGCCTCGATGGCACCATTGGCAATATCCACCGGGTCCTGCTCGGTGGTGCTGGGGAAGAACTCAACGCCCACCTCACCGGCAAGCGTTTCCAGCTGACGGATGGCCGCCGGCCGATAAATATCGGCACTGACCACCAGCACGGACTTTTTCTCACGCTCTTTCAGGAAACGGGACAGCTTGGCCACCGTCGTGGTTTTACCCGCACCCTGGAGGCCCGCCATCATAATAACCGCGGGCGGACGCGTGGCGAGGTTCAGGGATTCATTGCCTTCCCCCATGACCCGTTCCAGCTCCTGCTGGACAACCTTAACGAAGACCTGGCCCGGGGTCAGGCTGCGCTGAACTTCCTGGCCAATCGCACGCTCACGAACCCCTTCAATAAAGGCCTTGACCACCGGCAGGGCGACATCAGCCTCCAGCAGGGCCATCCTCACTTCACGGAGCGTGTCCTTGATATTGTCGTCAGTCAGGCGCGCCTGGCCCGAGATCTTGCGCAAGCTACCGGATAGCCGGTCCTGGAGATTCTCAAACATGTTGCTCTTCCGTACCCCGGAGAATTTGTTCACACAGATCAAGAAGCCAGGTCGGCCTGCTTGATTCCTGTTGCATAATCGCGACATTATACCCAGACTACGGAGCCTCTGAACAACTCCGCGCCGATTTCACTTCATCAGGCAACACGATTAAGGATGTCATGGGAACGCTGATTCTCGCGGTTACCGCACTTTTCCTCTATAGCGTTGGAACCGCGCTTCAGGCCCTCCATTTACGTGGCAAGGTCCACAGCAACCTGGCGGTTACGACACTGATTGGCGTGCTTGCCCTGATCGGCCATGGCCTGCTCATTGCCCAGACCGTACACCTGGACGGCGGCTTCGACTTCAGTTTCTTCAAGAGCTCCGTTCTGATCTCCTGGCTCATTGTCTTTCTGCTTCTGGGACTAAATCTGAGCAAACCCGTACAAAGCCTGTTCATTGCGGCCTATCCGATTGCAGCACTGACCATTGTCATGGCGCTGATTACCCACACACCGTCTCGTCTGGTGTCCGAAGAAAGCTACGGCATGCTGTCTCACATTGCCCTGTCAGTCACGGCATACAGCCTGTTTACCCTGGCAGCCATACAGGCGGTTTTACTGTACGTACAGAACCGGCAGCTCAAGCGCAACTACAACAGCTTGCTGGTAAGGAACCTGCCACCGCTGCAAACCATGGAGTCATTGTTGTTTGAAATGGTCTGGGCGGGCGTTGTGCTGCTGGTACTCGCCATTGTCACTGGCGCTGTTTTCATTGAAGACCTTTTTGCTCAGGATCTGGCCCACAAAACCATTTTTTCCCTGCTGTCCCTGCTGGTTTTTGTCGGACTGTTGGTAGGCCGCTACACCAAAGGCTGGCGCGGCATCACCGCCAGTCGCTGGACACTGGCAGGCTGCGCACTGCTGATGCTGGCCTTCTACGGCAGCAAGTTTGTTCTCGAGCTGGTTTTCCACCGGGGCGTCTGAGACCCGCCCCCCCTTACTGACCTAACCCGCTTGACACCTGTTACCTTCAAATCCTATTTTCGCAACTTATCCTCAATATAAGGGCTGCTCTCTTGAACGAAACATCGCTCACCGCGCTGTTTATTCTACTTGTCGGACTGATCATCCTCTCTGCGTTTTTCTCCAGCTCTGAAACCGGCATGATGTCCCTGAACCGCTACCGACTGAAACACATGGCGAACACCGGCCACAAAGGGGCCCAGCGAGCGCAAGGCCTGCTTAACCGAACCGATCAACTAATCGGCGTCATCCTGATCGGCAACAACTTCGTGAACATCCTCGCGTCGTCCATCGCCACGGTGATCGCGATTCGCCTCTGGGGCGACGCCGGTATCGCAATCGCCACCTTACTGCTGACGATCGTTATCCTCATTTTTGCCGAGGTCACCCCGAAAACTCTCGCAGCCCTGTTCCCTGAAAAAATTGCCTTCCCGGCCAGTCATATTCTTGGGCCGTTGCTGAAACTTCTGTACCCGCTGGTGTGGACGGTCAACCTGTTTACCACCGGCATTCTTCGCGTTCTGGGCGTCTCCTCGGCCCAGGCCTCGGAAGATCATCTCAGCCGTGAAGAACTCAGAACCGTGGTGAACGAGGCCGGCGCACTGATTCCGGCCCGGCACAAAGACATGCTGGTCAGCATCCTGGATCTGGAGAACGTCACCGTCAATGACATCATGGTTCCCCGAAACGAAGTCGTCGGCATCGACCTGGAAGACGACACAGACACTATCCTGCGCCAGCTCAGAAGCAGCCAACACACGCGGCTGCCTATCTTCAAGGGTGACATCAACAACATTCAGGGCATTCTGCACCTTCGCAGCGCGGCCAGGCTGCTGCAGGAGGCAGACATCAACAAGGCGATGATCATGCAGCTGTGCCAGGAACCCTACTTCATTCCGGAGAGCACTGCGCTCAATACCCAACTACTGAACTTCCAGAAAGGCAAACGCCGGTTCGGCATTGTGGTGGATGAATACGGCGATGTACTGGGCCTGGCTACGCTTGAGGATATTCTTGAGGAAATCGTCGGGGAATTTACCACCGATTATGCCGCCACCTCGCCCGACATCATTCCCCAGGACAACGGCACCTTTATCATCGATGGCAGTGCCGCCGTGCGGACGATCAACAAGACCCTGGGCTGGCATCTGCCAACCGATGGCCCGAAAACCCTGAACGGACTTATCACCGAAACTCTGGAAAATATTCCGGACACCAACGTGTGTCTGAAAGTTGGCGGTCATCGTATTGAAGTCCTGCAAATCAAGGACAACGTGGTTAAAGCCGCCATTGTCCACCCCAAACGCAAGAAAAAGCGTGGCCGGAGTTTATGAACCTGATCGCAGGTTAGCGTTTATTCATGTTAATGCAGATCAAAATGCGCTAAATTTATCCAATAATCAGAACAGACAAGAATCAGGCTCGGTCATGTATCCGGTTGAGGCGTAAACAGGAGTCGGCCATGAA
Source organism: Marinobacter sp. tcs-11 (assembly GCF_002049515.1). Classification (NCBI taxonomy): domain Bacteria; kingdom Pseudomonadati; phylum Pseudomonadota; class Gammaproteobacteria; order Pseudomonadales; family Marinobacteraceae; genus Marinobacter; species Marinobacter sp. tcs-11. The sequence continues at coordinate 55,819 of NZ_LLYU01000006.1, forward strand.
CAAGCAGTCCGGCATACATTACCTCCGCGAGCACAGGGAAGCGGCAAGCACCCGACCGGTTCCTGCGGAGGTAGCCCGCATCCGCGACACCGTTGTTGCGGGGCTGGGTGATTTGTTGCAGGGGGCTTTCGATGCCGTCGATGATTCACTCTTCGAACTGGCCAACAATGCCCGCAGCAACAATGAACAAAACCGCTACTTCGAAGCCATGCGCGAGATTCGCATCAAGCGCAAGGGCGTAGAGCGTCATTTTCAGAATACGGTTGCCCAGTTCTTTGCCAACCCGCCCCATGCCGGCCAGCTTCCGTCAACCGAAGCCAGCCCGCAGGCCAGTGCCGACACTCTTTCGCTGGTTGGCAATGACGATCTGGAAGAACAGGTTGCCTTCAACGCCATGACCACCAAGGCCAAGGCGCACTTCCAAGGCCCTTTACTGCAATTGCAGGCCCGTTTTACCGAGATCTATCCGGACGCCACCGAGCAGGAGCCAGTCAACCCGATGGCACCGGAGCACCTGTGCAGCGCTTTTACCGAAGCGATCCAGGCCCTCGATATCCAGATTCGCGAACGGCTCATCCTGCTCAAGCAATTTGACCGTTACGTTATCTCCAACCTGGGCATGCTCCTGGATGAAGCCAATCGCATTCTGATCCAGGCCGGCGTTATCCCGAACTTCCGTTATCACGGCAAGAAGAGCCAGAACCAGAAGCCATCTGCAACAGCAGACAGCTCTGCCGAAAGCCCCAGCGAGACGACTGCCGGCTACGATCAACGCCCGGAAGACACCGTACTGTTTGACCAGATCCGTCAGATGCTGGCTCTGCAAAGGTCCAATGCCGGCATGCCCCCACGCAGCGCCGATCCCTCTCTGAGAGTGGTCGGAGGCCGGGAACTGGCCGATATCCTCAACGCCATTCCGCTTCAGCAAAACTGGCCGGAAACCGACGACCTGAGCACGGGTGAGCCCGTAACCGTCGACCTGCGCCAGGTCGTTCAGCAACTGCTGGCCAAGGCCGACGCTCAAGATGGTCGCCAGCCCGCACTGAATGAAGTGGATGAAGATCTGATCAATCTGGTCTCCATGCTGTTCGAGTTCATCCTTGATGACTACAACCTGTCCGCCCCGGTTCAGGTGCTGATCAGTCGCCTGCAGATTCCGATTCTGAAGGTTGTGATCAAGGACAAGAGTTTCTTCAGCAAGGCAACCCACCCGGCCCGCAAGCTGCTCAACTCCCTCGCCCGCGCGGGCATTGGCTGGAGCAGCAGCGATGAGAAAACCCGAGACAAGCTGTACGGTCAGATACACAACGTGGTGCAACGAATCCTCAATGAATTCGATGGCAACATTCAGTTGTTCGAAACCCTGAACGAAGAATTTGAGCAATTCCTGGAGCGAGAAAACCGTAAGGCCTCCCTGGTGGAACAGAGAACACGAGAATCGGAACGTGGTCGCATCAAATCCCAGAAGGCCCAGGAAGAGGTGGACCGGCTGTTACGGGAAAAAGTATCCCGTTACCGGCTTCCGGACTCGGTCAGCGATATTCTGATGAATGGCTGGAGCCGGGTTATGTTCCTGGCCTACCTGAAGGACGACACCGAACATCGCTGGCACGAAACAGCACGGGTCGTGGATGACCTGATCTGGTGCCTGCACCCCCATGAAGAAGATGAAGAGCGTGACCAGTGGGTTCGGGTTGTGCCCGGTCTGTTGAAATCACTGCGGGCAGGACTTGAGGAAGTCTCCTACAACGCCACCCGGCTTGATCAGATGATGGGGCACCTGAAGCATGAGCTGGCTGAGGCCTTCCGGACCAACGCCGCCATCGAAGCCCGTCAGGATGCACCGTCGGATGCCGAAGACGAAGCCCCGACCGTGCACCAGACCGCCGTTGAACGGCAACAGGAACTGGAAGATGCTGCGATTGCCGAATATGTGGCCAAGCTCGACACTATCGAAATTGGCAACTGGGTGGAGTTCCGCCTGGTCAACGGCACCAGCTTCCGCTGCAAGCTCTCAGCCATTATTGATGAAGCGGACTGCTTTGTGTTCGTCAACCGTATGGGCCTGAAAGTCATTGAGAAAACCCGTGTCGAGCTGGCTCATGAGATGCGCCGTGGCCGCCTGACGCTGCTCGAACAGGGTGCCTTGATTGACCGGGCCCTGAATGCCGTCGTGGGCAACCTGCGCACAAAAACCGCCTGATATAGATGCCGGACACGGGTTTTCGTTCACCCTCAATGCCGGCATCCTATCGGCTCCTGCTAGCGGTTTCCCTGGCCATACTGGCTCACACTCTGGTACTGGCCGGGCTTCCATCGCCTCTGAAGGAGGCCCGGGAACTGACTCACCGGCTGGTTTTTACGCTGACAACCCCGGCGGCCGTCCCGACACCAGAGAGCGTGGCAAGCCCGGAACCGCCAAAGCCCAGGCACTCCGAGTTCGAGATCCCGCCGGCCGAGCCGGTGGTAACCTCGACAGAATCTACCTTCAGTGCTCCGCCCGAATCGCAAACCGTCACTGCGACACAGCCAGATTCCCCGAAGCGGACAACCGAAAGCACCCAAACCCGGGCAACATCCTTCGAATCCCCTGCATCAGTTGCTACACCTGCATTGACTGCACGTGCAAGCGAGGCCGTAGAAACGCCGGAGCCAGTAAAGCAAAAGACTGAGACTCCCGATGAAAGAGACCCTTTTGTCGCAAAACTCTCAAGTCATTTGTCGGAATATCTCTTCCGAGAGACGATTAGGGTGCCTGTAGACTCGGAGGGATCAAAGACATGGATAGCAGAAATAGAACTCAGATTAATGGGAAATGGCGCGGTGACGGGCGCGAAAATCGTTAAATCAACGGACCTAAAGGATGTAGACGCCGCAATATACCGGGCGGCTTTAGAGGCAAGCCCCTATCCCGCTCCAGAGAGCGGGATAGGAGGTCGTTTTACGATAAAGCTTAAATACCGTTACGAGTAGCAGAATGATCAGGCCTCGGCCTGACCCGCAGCATCCTTGACCATCTTGGCCAGCTCGCCACTTTCTGACATTTCCAGAACGATGTCGCAACCACCCACCAGCTCACCGTTGATGTAGAGCTGCGGATAGGTTGGCCAGCTGGAATAGACTTTCAGGGCCTCACGCAGTTCCTGATTGTCGAGAATATTCACAAACGCAAAGCGCTCACCGCACGCCATCAGAGCCTGAACAGTACGTGCCGAGAAACCGCACTGCGGAGCTTGCGGGGTGCCCTTCATGTAAAGAATAACCGGGTTCTCTTCAAGTTGGCTCTTGATGGTTTCATTGATGTCCATGAACTCATTCCTCTGGTTGGGAGTCAGCTTTGCCGCCAAACGGCCTTTGCGCTTATTGTACACGGGTGCCTCAGGCCTCAACAAACCGTCCGTTTTGACCCAGAACAACAGCACCGCGCCCGGCGTTGTTTTCAGGGTAGCGACGGGCTAGACTTGTTGGCTTTTCCGAACGGGCAGTTTGCTTGAAACAGGGGCCTTTCATGGCAGCAAGACATTTTCTGACACTGAACGACATGACCACGGCGGAACTGGAAGATCTGCTCGATCATGCTTCCAAATTACGCAAAGAGTGGCGTTCAGGCCAGACCAGGGACACCCTTAAAAACCGGGTGCTGGCAATGATCTTCGAAAAATCATCCACCCGGACCCGGGTTTCCTTCGAAGCCGGCATGACCCAGCTCGGGGGTAGCGCCATGTTCCTCTCGCCCAAGGATACACAGCTTGGCCGCGGCGAACCGATCGAGGATTCTGCCATTGTGATCTCCAGCATGGTCGACGCGGTGATGATCCGTACCTTTGCCCACGAAACGGTCGAGCGCTTTGCCACTGCCTCCAGCAAGCCCGTGATCAACGCTCTCACCGACGAATTCCACCCCTGCCAGCTGCTGGCCGACATGCAGACCTATCGGGAGCTTCGCGGCAGCATCCGTGGTGCCACCGTGGCCTGGATTGGTGACGGCAACAATATGTGCCACTCGTACATAAACGCTGCAGAGCGTTTCGATTTCCGCCTGAACGTTGCCTGCCCAGAGGGTTACGAACCGGATCAACAACTGATCGAACAGCATGCTGACAGGGTGACCGTTGTGCGCGCGCCGGAAGAGGCAGCACGAGGCGCCCAACTGCTGGTCACCGATGTCTGGGCTTCCATGGGCCAGGAAGACGAGCAGAAAGCCCGGGAAAAAGCCTTCCGCAGCTATCAGATCAACCCGGCTCTGATGGCTCAGGCCGACAAAGACGCCCTCTTCATGCACTGCCTGCCCGCCCACCGGGGTGAAGAGATTTCGGCAGACATGATGGACCACGAAAGCTCGGCAGTCTGGCATGAGGCGGAAAACCGGCTGCATGCCCAGAAAGCCTTGCTGGAATTCCTGATTCTCAATCGTCTGGACTGATCCATGCCCGAAGCCCTGGTGCCCCCCGCAGACTGGCTGCTGGAAGTAAACAATCTGTCCTGTGGCTACGGCGGTGATTCCGTCGTCAAGGACGTCAGCTTTGCCCTCAGCCACGGCGATATTGGCTGCCTGCTGGGCCCCAGCGGCTGTGGCAAGAGCACCATTCTCCGGGCACTGGCCGGCTTCCTGCCGATTTCCCGGGGTGAAATCCGCCTGCAGTCACAGGCCATCAGCTTGCCCGGGCGGGCACTGCAACCGGAAAAGCGCAAGATTGGCATGGTGTTCCAGGACTATGCCCTTTTTCCGCATCTGAGCATTGCCGATAACGTCGGCTTCGGTCTGAAGTCATTAAGCAAAGCGGAACGTCGACAAAAGGTCATGGAGTTGCTGAACCTGGTGCACCTCCAGGACCTTGCAGACAACTATCCCCACGAGCTGTCCGGCGGCCAGCAACAACGGGTGGCCCTGGCCCGGGCACTTGCACCAGAGCCAACACTGATCCTGCTGGATGAGCCTTTCTCCAACCTGGACACGGATCTGCGCCGCCGGCTGAGCCTGGATGTGCGGGAAATCCTCAAGACTCTCGGCATCAGCGCCATCCTGGTTACCCATGATCAGCAGGAAGCCTTTGCCATGTGTGATCAGGTGGCGGTTCTCCGGGACGGGCAGATTCAACAGTGGGATGTGCCCTACAACCTCTACCATGAGCCGGCGAACCGGTTCGTGGCCAGTTTTGTCGGGCAAGGTGGGTTTATTCCCGGCAAGGCCCTGGGCCCTGACACCATAGAATCGGAACTGGGCGTCATCCATGGCAACCGGGCCTACAAATGGCAACCAGGCACCCTGCTGGACGTCCTGATCCGGCCGGACGACATTGTTTTCGATGAAGACTCAGAGCTGAAGCCAAAGGTGGTGGAAAAAACCTTTGCCGGAACCTCCACGCTCTATCGTTTCCGGTGTTCAGAAGACACTGAATTTGAGGCCCTCTTCCGGAGCCACCTGGACTTTAACCTGGGTGAGCAGGTACCGGTCCGGGTGGAGGCTGATCACCTGATCGCCTTCGAACGCACCGGCCACTGAACCTCAGTGATTACAGACTCGCTCAACAGCATCCAGCCAGCCGGCATAGAGTGATTCCCGCAGCCCCGGCGCCATATCCGGCCGGAACTGGTGCTCGCATTCCCAAAGCGACGTAATCTGCTCCAGGCTATCGAAAACCCCGGTCTGCAAACCCGCAAGATATGCGGCCCCCAGCGCCGTGGTTTCAGTCACGCTCGGCCGGTCAACCGGCACATTGAGAATGTCCGATAAAAACTGCATCACCCAGTCGTTCACAGCCATACCTCCGTCAACTCGCAGCGATTCCAGTCGGGCGCCATCGTTGCGAATGGCGCGCACCAGGTCTTTGGTCTGATAGCACACCGATTGCAAACCCGCCGTGACAATCTCGGCAATGCCGGTATCCCGGGTCAGCCCCAGGATTGCACCCCGGGCGTTGGGGTCCCAGTGCGGGGCCCCCAGGCCGGTGAACGCGGGCACCAGATACACCGGATTATTCACACCGACCGTCGCCGCATGCTCCGCCGATTCCCGGGCATGGGAAATCAGCCGAAGCCCATCCCTGAGCCACTGCATGGCGGCACCGGCAACAAAAATACTGCCTTCAATGGCATAGCAGGGTTTGCCGTTGAGGCGGTAAGCTACCGTCGTCAATAACCGGTTTTCAGAGCGCAGGGCCTGCTGGCCGGTGTTGAGCATCAGGAAACAGCCTGTGCCATAGGTACTCTTGGCCATTCCCGGCTCAAAACAGGCCTGGCCGATCAAAGCGGCATGCTGATCACCGGCAATACCGGCAATCATCACCGAAGCGCCCAGACATTCGGGTTCCGTCAACCCGTACTCAGCTGCACTGTCGAATACCTCCGGCAACAGAGCAGCAGGCACCCGAAACAGCTTGAGCAGCTGCGGGTCCCATTGCTGTGTATGGATATTGAACAGTGCAGTGCGGGACGCATTGGTGGCATCGGTACGATGGTGCTTGCCGCCGGTCAGATTCCAGAGCAACCAGGTATCAATGGTGCCAAAGGCCAACTCACCGGCTTCCGCGCGCTGGCGGGCACCGTCAACATTGTCCAGAATCCACGCTATCTTGGTGGCAGAGAAGTAGGGATCAATCAATAATCCGGTGCGGTCAACCACCAGGGATTCATGGCCATCCTGGCGCAACTTGGTACACCAGGACGCGGTACGGCGATCCTGCCAGACAATGGCGTGATGAATCGGCTGCCCCGTCGCCCTGTCCCAGATCACAGTGGTTTCCCGCTGGTTGGTAATGCCGATGCCTGCGAGGTCAGATGCCTTGATCTTGCCGTTGTTCAGCGCTGCACGACAGACCGCCAGCGTACTGTCCCATATTTCCATGGCATCGTGCTCAACCCAGCCATCTTTGGGGAAGTACTGGTGAAACTCCTGCTGGGCAACGGCCACCTGAGCGCCTTTGTCATCAAACACGATGGCGCGGGAACTGGTGGTACCCTGGTCTATGGCAAGCAGATATCGGGACATCAAAACCTCCTGTTGTTTTCAGGAGATTCTAACAGGACGGGGATCGAGCGGTGTGACGCGGCGCGGAAATAAAAAAAGGGCCGGAAAAACCGGCCCTCAAATGACGAATGAAACAAGGAAAGTTCGTAAGAACTACAACCTCAAAAGTCATCCCTTACGCTTTGAAGTATTACCCAGGGCTGCGGAGGGTTCAGTTGTGGTTGTGTAGAGCTTTGTTACATCAGGTGAGGTACCGAGCACTGGTTCACAAATCCGGGTCTGCGGGCTTCAGGCGCGGCCAGACCAGGCTGAACCGGGCTCCGCCCAAGACATCACTGCGGCCCACAAACGCCTGCCCACCGTGCCAGTACAGAATCCTGCGAACAATGGACAGGCCCAACCCGTAGCCGCCTGAGGTACGGGTACGACTGTCATCTAGCCGGGCAAAGGCGGTGAACACTTTTTCCCAATCCTGTTCCGGAATGCCCGGGCCATCGTCTTCCACATCAATCCGGCAATTATCTTCATCCAGGTGGCAACTCACCTGCACACGGCCTGCGGCATAGCGCGCGGCATTGCCGACCAGGTTCTGAATCGCCCGGTGAATGTAACGAGGTTCCATATCGGCCTGTGCCCAGCGCTCCGAAGCTTCGTCAATCTGACACTCAATGTCGACTCCCTCCCGGATAAGCCGCTGTTCGGAGACAACCTGCCTGACTATATCCGTGACCGATCCCTCCCGGAGACTGAACACCGGCCCGCCCTGCTCCAGCCGGGCATAGGTCAGGATCTCGTCAATCAGTTCGTCGAGCTCCTGGATGTCGCCATCAATGCCCTCGAGCTGCTTTTCAAGCACTTCCTGAGTACTACCGGATTCAATCATCTGGACGCCGAACCGGATGCGGGCCACCGGCGTTCTCAGTTCGTGGGAAACCGCGTGAATCATTTCCCGCTGCACCTGCACCAGGCGCTGGATATGTTCCGCCATTCCATTGAACGAAGTCCCCAGCCGGGAAACGAGCGTGCCCTGCTCGGATTCCACCCGGGCTCCCATCTCTCCCCGGGCAATACGAATCGCTACCGACTCAACCTTGCGCAGATGACTCTCTACAAAACGCAACGCAAGAAACAGGGCCACTGCCAGCACGCCACCGACAACAGCGGTCAGCAGCAAGATAATCGGCCAGCCCCAGGGATTGAAGGGGGGAGGCAATGTCACCACAACCAATGCGCCTTCCGACAAACGAACCAGCGCCCTGGCACGGTTATCACCGTGTTCAAAAATCGCCAGCCCGGTGTCGCCAAGCCGCTCAAGCGCCTGCTGATCCGGCAGATCCTCGGTCTTCTGAACCAGACGGATATCGAGATTCAGAGACTCTGCCAATTGCTGCGCCACATCCGCACGCTGAGCCGCAGGGCTGGTATCCAGATGCCAACGCACCATCAACGAGATTGCCCGGGCCAGATCCCGGTAGGGTTGCTCCAGATGTATGCCGAGCACCTCGCCCCCGAGACCAAGGACATAATAGCCATACCCGCTATCGGTTGACTGCGCCACCACCTGGCCATAGCCCAGGCGCTCAAGCGCAACCCGGGAAAGCCCGAAGTCGGCCGCAACGCCACTGTGCAGACCAAACATCGGGGCCATCCAGTGATACTGACTGAGCGGATCCGGGGCCGCTGCCAGCCAACGCATAACCGGTGTCATGGCCTGCTCATGCCAGTATTGTTCGCGAACGGAGTTGATGCCGTTAAACAGCAGGACGCACACCAGCACGACCGCCGCCGCAATGGCCGCAATACGAGCGTAGGCTTTCAGGAAAAATTTCAGGGACATCGGGCCAACCCTGGTAACCGGCGTTGCCACCTTCGGGGCGGCAACGCCTCAGGCGCGATCAGGCTTCCTTGACGAACAGGTAGCCCTTGCTGCGAACGGTTTTGATACGGCGCGGGTGGATGGGATCGTCACCGATTTTCGGGCGGATCCTGGACACGCGAACGTCAATGGAACGATCCTGCCCATCGTACTCGATGCCCCGGAGTGCGGTGAAAATCTCTTCCCTGCTCAGCACCCGCCCGGCATTACTGGCCAGCAGCCAGAGCAGGTCGAACTCAGCACTGGTGAGGTCGATACTTTCGTCACTTAACCAGGCTTCACGCATGGAACGATCGACCACGAGGTCGTTGAACTGCAAACGCACCGGCTCCTCCCCGGACGTCTCCTGCCCACTAACGGGCGAGGTTTCTACCCGGCGGAGCATGGCACGGATGCGGGCGAGCAGAACGCGCGGTTGGACCGGTTTGCCAATGTAGTCATCCGCGCCCATTTCCAGGCCCAGGACCTGGTCCAGGTCGTCTGTCCGGGCGGTGAGCATAATAATGGGGCCATTGAAGAACGGCCGTACCCGCCGGCAGATAGACAGACCATCTTCGCCAGGCAGCATCAGATCCAGAACCACAAGATCAGGCTGCTCGTTGCGGATCCGCTCAACAGCGGCTCCCCCGTGGGTTTCCAACGACACTGTCAGGCCATTGTTCTCAAGGTACTCGCGGGTCAGATCCGCAAGCCGCTCATCGTCCTCTACGATCAGGATTCGCCAACTCTCGTTTGTTTGTTCCACGCCATCCATCTCTGATTATTTTATTCCGGTTTCAGGGTTGTACACCCGACGATACAGGCAACGTTCAGTTACAGCAATTATACATGCTATTCAGAAATATACATGGAACCGCCAAAGGGTTACAGCCTGTGACACATATCCGTTTTCCTGAAAACGGTCTCGCACTGTCACAGAGACGTCACCCCGGCGTCACCCATCTGTCATACCCGCTTCATAGCCTTGACCTGAAACAGAAACACAGAGGCCAAGCCATGACTGCAACCACCGCGAGCCTTCAACCCCGCCGGGGCCGTAACCTGAGCACCGAACTGATCCGTGACCCGGAGCTCATAGAAGCGGCGCAGCGCCTGCGTTACCGGGTATTCTCCGAGGAGTATGGCAGCGATCTCGGCGCCACAATCCCGGGTATTGATGCCGATGCCTACGATGCGGCATGCGATCACCTGATCGTCAACGACGCAGACACCGGTGAACTGGTGGCCACCACCCGCATACTTCACCAGGACGATACGGCTTCCGTTGGCGGCTTCTACTCCCGAGGCGAGTTTGATCTCGCGGCTCTGGAAGCCCTGCCCGGAACACTGGCTGAACTCGGCCGCACCTGCGTGCACCCGGACTACCGCAATGGCGGCACCATCACGCTGCTGTGGTCAGCGGTGGCGGAGTACCTGGTGCAGCGCAACGTTACCCATCTGATCGGCTGCGCCAGTATCAGCATGGCCGACGGCGGGGCGAAAGCCTGGCATGTGGCCCGGCTTCTGCAACAACAGCATCTGTCTGAGCCGCATTGCCGGGTAACGCCAAAGCGCCAACTGCCACATCTTGCCCATCCGGAATCAGAACGCTCTGTGGACATACCGCCCCTGATCAAGGCGTACATGCGCCTGGGCGCAAGGGTCTGTGGCGAGCCTTGCTGGGATCCTGAATTCCGCTGTGCCGACATGCTGGTGCTGCTGGAGGTCAGTAACCTGGCCGGCCGCTACAGCCGGCACTTCCTGCGTCGCCCCGCCTGATTCGGAGGATTGCCGATGAGCTGGCTTCGACTGAGCTTTCGCTTAGCAATGTTTGCAGGCTTCCTTGTCGGAGCCTGCGCGCTGGCGGCTTTGCTCCGGATCTCCGATCTGGCCAGGACCAGACCGGTGGACAGGAATCCCTGGGCCACAATCTGTTTTCGGAAGGCATGTCAATGCCTGGGCTGGCAGGTTCAGGTTTATGGCCAGCCCTGCCCGGAAAACGCCCTGTTTGTCGCCAACCACATCAGCTGGTCAGACATCCCGGTTCTTGGCAGCATCACGCCCATGCGGTTTCTGTCAAAAGCGGAAGTAGGTCAATGGCCGGTGATCGGCTGGCTGGCCCGGCAGGCCGGCACGCTGTTCATCAAACGTGGCGGCGGTCAGGCCAGAGCTATCAAAGCCAGTATCGCGCAATGCCTGCAGGCTGGAGAATCGGTAATGGTCTATCCAGAGGGAACCACCAGCACCGGGGTAGCCGTATTACCCATGCACGGACTGTTGATGAGCGCCGCCCGGGACAGCAACACGGCCATACAGCCAGTGTCCATCGGTTATCGGCGAGAACGGCGCCCTGACTCACTGGCGCCCTTTGTGGGCGATGACAGTTTCCACTGTCATCTGTTCAGGCTGCTGCGACAGCCACCGGGGCAGATCATCGTAATACTGCATCCGCCCCTTGGACCGGATCCGGGTCTATCCCTGAATGAGCTGACCGGGTGCATACACCAGCAGATCAGCCAGGGCCTCGCCCGCATTCACTCGGGCGAGTTCGACCAGGTACCCGAACGCCCTCTCAGAACAGCGGGCGACCCTGAGCTACCTCGTCTTCAGTAGCCTCGCGACGACCCACGATTTCCAGATCAAAATAGAGAGTGAAACCGGCCAGAGGGTGATTGGCATCCACTTTGACCAGGTTGCCGTCGATCGCCACCACCTGTACCACCTGGGCCTGATCACCGGAGTTAGTCTGGAATTTCATGCCCACATCCAGGTTTTCAATGCCCTCAAAGAGGGAACGGGGCACCTTGCGCACCAGGTCCTCGCGGTATTCGCCGTAGGCCATCTCCGGTGGCACGGTCACTTCCAGGCAATCACCTACGTTTCGGTCTTTCACCGCCTCCTGAATGCCGGCAATGATCTCGGGGCTGCCGTAGATAAAGTGCAGAGGCTCGCTGCCTTCAGACGTATCCACCAGCTCACCGATGCGGTTCTTGAGCACGTAATGGACGGTAAAAACATCCGGCCGGGTGTTCGGGTTATCGGCTTGCATCAGCTGTTTTCGCTTCCTGTCTTTGTCGCGGGTTCAAGTTGCTGCAGGCCATGTATCACCAGTTTGCGATCCAGCTTCTCCCGAATGCCTGAGGGGTTGTTCAACCCCATGCGTTCGAGCAGCACCGCGTACTGGCCAGTATCGTCTTCTGCCCGGATGGCCTGCCAAAGGGTCGCCAGTTTACCACGGGGAGTAGCGGTTGCGGCTTTCAGTCCTTTAAGGGCTTTCCCCAGGGTCAGCTCCTCATCGGTAAAATCCCGGCCGAACGGGAACGCCGGGAACCAGTCGCCCTTACCGGGTGCAGCCAAAGCCTGGCGAACCGACGCCGGCGTATTGTTCTGCCAGTCCGCAGGCAAGCGGAAATCGTCACGGACCTTGCCCGCCTTCTGGGCCTGTTTCAGCAAATCCGCCTGGAAACGGGAATCGGCAATACGGATCAGCGCCAGGAACACATCTTCGTCGGACCGCCCCCGCAAATCGGCAATGCCGTACTCGGTGATCACAATGTCCCTGAGATGTCTTGGAATGGTGCAATGGGCATAGTTGAAGACAATGTTGGACACTACCTGCCCACCAGACATGCGGGTGGCTCTGAGAGCCAGGATGGAGCGCGCCCCGGGCAACTCATGGGCCATCGAAACAAAGTTGTACTGCCCCCCCACACCACTGACCACGCGACCATCATCGAGCCCATCTGACACTGCCGCGCCATTGAGGGTGTACATCATCGCAGAGTTGATAAACCGACCGTGCAAACGCTGGGCGGCTTTGAGCTTCTGATCTCCGAAACGGTGATCGTAAAGGTGGTTGATGAAATTGACACTGGTCATGCAGATCTTGTCACGCTGCTCTGGCGACAGATCTCTCAGAGCCTGGTAGAAGGCCTCCGGCCCCACGTAGAAGCCCCCGTGCATGGCAATACCACCGATGAGCCTTGAACCAAGACCCAGGGCCGCCAGCGCCTCACGGGTCTGATCCTGGCTGAGGTCTGCTTCTACAGCGTGATCTTCACTCAGGCGCAGGCGTCCGCCACGGAATTCCACTGTGTCCCGCAGAATGCCGTACTGAATCAGCCAGTTGACATCCCGCGCCCGCAATGGCGAGTCGATCAGCCCTTCCCGGACCAGCACATCCAGCATGTCGAGCGACGGCGTCAGGGTAATCTCGCCCCGGTTGATCAGAGTCTGCAAACCGGCATGATCAAATACTTCCCGCTTCAGGATGCCCTCCTGCATCAGATACAGGAAGCCATCCACCATCATTTCACTACAGCCATACAGGCCGGTCTCGAACGTACCGGTACCGCCGCAGCTGTCAACCACAGGGAACCTGGATCCCACATCCAGGTGGTCATAAACTGCGCGCCAGGCATCATTGTGCTTGTGGCGCAGAATGGCGTTGTGAACCAGCGAGGCTCCCAGTGAACCGATGCCAACCTGAAGGGTTCCGCCATCCTTCAACAGGCAGCTGGCGTAGAATCCGATGAGGTGATCAGACGGACTGATGGCCATCTGAGGAGCCGAGAATAACGGATAGTCTGTCGATGGATGACTGAAGAGAAGATCAAACTGCTGTTCCTCGACGGCTGCATGATGGCCAAACCAGGGCAGGTACTGATTGATTTCAGCCACCATGGCCACCGGTACGCCCTGCTGTTCACGCTCCCGCAGCAGCGGCAGGATATCGAGTGACAGGTCCGGGTTACAGCTAAAGCTCACCTGGCCCGGAAAGCCATTGGGCTCGCCTGGGGAAACCATCTGCCCCACCACATTCACACCCTGCGCCATCAGATCGCGAACGGCATGGGTGTAGTTGGTGCATACATAGTTTCGCTGCTGGTTGCGATTGTTCAGGTAGCTGCCAGCTTTGAAGAAAAATTCAGACACCTGGACATTGCTTGGCAAGCGGTTATTGGCGACATCACGGGCATAGGCCAGTTCCGGAATATCGCCAAACAGGCGCTTGGCGAAGGGCCCCATGAAACGTTTTTCCAGTGAAGAACTGCCCTCAGGCGCTAACAGGGAGAGCGCGGTCACAATATGCAGCTCAATGTCCGGATCATCCTTGGCACGCTGATAGAGCGCATTCACAAACCTCACCGGCTTGCCAAGACCAAGCGGCAAGCCCAGGGTAATGCGCTTGCCAACCCGTTCAATCACCCGATCAACACACCGTTCTGCGTCGTCGCAATAGACTCCGTTCTCTGCTGCCATTACCGGCTCCTCGTCGCTTGAGAATCTCAATTAAGGTGGATGATCACACGGCAGATTCAAGCTGACAATGCGTCAGGTCATGACATTTTGACAAAGCGGATGTCGGGAGAAAGATGGCGGGCACGCCAAGGAACAGCGGTCAGAACTTCCAGCGCAGGTTCAGGCAGGCACCTTCGTTCAACAGGGCGATGCCGTGGTCAGGCTGAGCCGGATCGGAAGCATAGGTCTTTTCAGCAGTGCGGGAGCGGCTGAGGCTCAGGCTGAGCAGACGGGAGCCGATAGCGGTAAGTGCATCGCTGCGGTCGTCTTCATAATCGCCGGACATCCATTCCTGAAGTTCGTAAACATCCTCCGCCGTCGTCATTTCGTCGCGCTCGGCCATCATGCGCTCGGAAAGCATCGGTTCCGACAACATGGGCTGCGCAGCGTCAGCCCGCATCGCAAAGGCGACGCTATTCAGGGCTAGGAGGACGACGAACAGGCGAAGAATCATGGCAACAGGAAATCCGGTATCGACATTGGCTTTATGTAATTCACAGTACCAAAGTCTAATGATTGCGACGAAGATTGGTGTGATTTTGCACACAATTTCGCCAGCGTTCCGTCGCCTGGCACCAGCTTTTTTGTCAATAAATGATCACTTATATTGCAGTATGTAACGACCCTGCCGCTGGTCGGAGCGGCAGGATCGCACCTGGCTACTGCAAGCCCTTATGCATACAGTCTTCAAGGGCAGGGATAGGTGAACTCGGCATGGATCGCCTCGATGGCGGACACGAGGTCGGGGCTCAGAGTCACACTGGCTGCCCCGATGTTCTCCCTGAGCTGCTCCATGGTGGTTGCGCCAATGATGTTACTGGTTACGAACTCCCGACTGTTCACCCAGGCCAGTGCCAGTTGGGCCGGCGTGAGACCATGTTGGTGAGCCAGCTCAACATAGGCCCTCGTGGCGTCCGCCGCCCGGTCATTGGTATAGCGACTGAACCGCTCGTACAGAGTCAGCCGGGCCTTTTCCGGCCATTTTCCCCCCAGGTATTTGCCGGTCAGCATGCCAAAGGCCAGCGGTGAATAGGCCAGCAGGCCGGTGCCTTCACGATGGGCAAACTCCGCCAGCCCCGCTTCAAAGGACCGGTTCAACAGGTTGTAGGGGTTCTGGATAGAGACCACCCGGGGCCAGCCATGCTGCTCCGCCAGGCGCAGGTACTGCATCGTGCCCCACGGTGTCTCGTTGGAAAGCCCGATGTGTCTGACCTTTCCTTCACGAACCAGTTCATCCAGTGCCTCCAGTGTTTCCTCAATGGGCGTCATCTGCTCATCGGGATTGCGGTCATAACCAAGCTTGCCAAAAAAATTGGCGCTCCGGTCCGGCCAGTGCACCTGATAAAGATCGATGTAATCCGTCTGCAGGCGCTTGAGGCTGCCCTCACAGGCAGAGCGGATATGCTCCCGGGTCAGCCTCGGCCCCCCGCGCAAATACCCGAGACCATTACCCGGCCCGGCCACCTTGCTGGCGATCACCAGATCATCACGCTGGCCACGGCGGGCCAGCCAGTTGCCCAGATACTGCTCGGTCAGCCCCTGGGTTTCTGCCCTGGGTGGCACTGGATACATTTCAGCGGCGTCGATGAAATTGATGCCCTGCTCCATGGCATAGTCGAGCTGCTGAAAGGCTTCCTGCTCGCTGTTCTGCTCGCCCCAGGTCATGGTTCCCAGGCAGATCAGGCTGACCTCGATATCTGTAAAGCCAAGTTTTCGCGTTTGCATGGAATCTCCTTGCAATAGGTCGATAAGAGACGGGGTATAAACACGTAAACGGAATGTCACGGAGTTGTCGCATTTCTGTCATGGCATCTTTCCATAGTAAAGGCATGACAGCAGAACCTTCAGGAACCCCCGTGACCGAAGCCCAGTTGACCGAACGGCGACCGCAACACATTACCATTGTTTCCGAGACGTTTCCGCCGGAAATCAATGGTGTTGCCAACACCATGCGGCACCTGTGTCAGGGGCTGATGCAACGGGGCCACCATGTAACCGTGGTGCGCCCCCGGCAGCCCCACGAACAGAAAGGACTGTTTGAGAGTACCGGGAGCGGGTTGTTTTCCACCGAACTGGTGGTTAATGGCTTGCCTCTTCCCGGCTACGCAGATCTGCGCTTCGGTACCGCCCGCCCCTCGAGCCTGAAAAAGCTCTGGCAGAAACAGCGGCCCGACGGCATCTATGTGGCAACCCAGGGGCCACTCGGCGTGGCGGCCGTGAACGCGGCTCGCAGCCTCGCCCTGCCTGTCAGTTCCGGGTTCCATACCAACTTCCATCAGTACTCTCGCTATTACGGAGCGGGCCTGCTCGAACGGTTACTGTGTGCCTACGGTCGCTGGTTCCATAACAGAACAGCCATCACCCTGGTGCCTACCGGTCGCATGCAGCGGGTGACCCGGGACATGGGGATCACCTGCACCGACCTCTGGAGCCGGGGCGTGGATTGCCAGCGCTTCACCCCCCACAAACGCGACCAATCCCTGCGTCGGCAATGGGGGCTGCACGACAACGAACGTGCCGTACTCTATGTCGGGCGCCTGGCTGCGGAAAAAAACCTGCGCATGGCTGTTGCCTGCTTCGAGCGTATCCGCGGCCTGCATCCTAATGCCCGCTTCGTGCTGGTAGGGGATGGCCCCATGCGCCGCTCCCTGGAAGACCGGCACCCGGACTACATATTCTGTGGCACCCGACGGGGTGAAGATCTGGCCCGGCACTATGCCTCCGGTGACCTGTTCCTGTTTCCCAGTAAAACCGACACCTTCGGCAACGTGGTGCTGGAAGCCATGGCCAGCGGACTGGGCATCGTCGCCTTCGACGATGCGGCAGCCGCAGAACATATCCGACATGACGAAAACGGCATGAAGGCTGAACTGACAGACGACGAAGCCTTCGTCAATCACGCCCTGAGACTGGCCGACCAGCCCTCACTGTTGAACCGAGTCCGCGCCCAGGCTCGCCTGGACGCTCTTGAATTGAATTGGAGCAGCCAGATCGACCAGTTTGAACAGCTGGTTTTAAACCAAACTGCACAGGCCCGATACCATGGCATTAACAAGCAAGGCATCTCGCTTCTTTGAGTTGGCAGACCAGCGAGAATTCGCGGTCTGCCAGGCCATTAACCGCAGCGTACGATTCCGGCCAATTCTGGGGTATTTCCGAGTCGTCAGCCGACTTGGCGACGGTTGGTTCTGGTACGCACTGATTCTCTCACTGCCTTTCTACGCCGGGGACTCTGGCCCGGCCCTGGCACTTCAAATGGCGCTTACCGGGCTCACCTGCACACTGACCTACAAGGCCCTGAAGCGCTGGCTGATCCGCGAACGGCCTTTTATTTCGTTTCCGGTTATTAACTGTGCAACGCCGCCACTGGACCGGTACAGCTTTCCCTCCGGCCACACCCTGCACGCGGTGTGTTTTCAGGCCATGCTGTTCGTTGCGCTCCCGGCCCTGGCCTGGTGTGTGCTTCCGTTCACCTTGTCAGTGGCGGCATCCCGGGTCATTCTCGGGCTCCACTACCCCAGCGATGTCCTGGCCGGCGCCTTGATTGGTGGCACTATGGGCTGGGCCTCTATGCAGTGGCTGGCCGGATGAGCCCAACCCAGGCAGTTGCCGCATTCTGGTCTACACTGATTCCGGAGAATCCTGCCGGAGTGAGTCATGAACACAAAGATCCTGCTGGTCACCGGGGCCGCAATTATTCTGGCGCTGGCGCTCCTGTGGCCGACCAATACCCCGCCACCCGAGTTACCGCCAGCCGGAAACGCTCCGGATACCGCTTCAGATCCGGCCGAGGCCCCCCCGCCCTCTTCCGATGCCCTGTCACCAGAACAACAGGCGCTGCTGGACAACCCCAAGGTCAAGGCCTACGCCCAGCGGCTTGAATTTGAAGATGACCTGCACGATTTCTTTGCCAACGCCCCATCTCTCCCCGAACAGGAACGCCGGGCCCTGGCCGATGCCCTGCAAGAGCGTATGAACGAATACGAGGGATCTGTGCAGATGAGTGCTCCGGAAGCCGCGCTAATTCAACTGGCGATGATCCAGATTCTGGAGCCGGATGAGGAGGCAGCAAAAGCCGCCGCACAGCAACTCATGGACCGGTACCGGGCTGAATCCGGAGCCAGACTGCAGGCCTGGCTGGACGAACCCAGGCCGGACTTCGAACGCTACAAAGCCCGGGAAAAGGCGATTGTGGAAGAAGTGATGGCCATGGATGATATTCTCGGCGGACTGACCCGGGACCAATACCTGCGCGAGCGCCTTCAGGAAGCTCGGGTAGAGGCCATGGGCCGGTCCGCCGGCAATAATCAGAGCAACTGATCCAGCGACCAGTACAACAGGTTGAACGGTTTATTGTAATCGGCCACCGTATCGGTCTCCGAGGCCTGCATCACCGCTCCGCTGCCATTCATCACGTTATTGACGAAATCCCCCAGTTCCAGGCCCAACTCCTGAATATCCGAATTGGCGAACTCGATAATGGACGTGCAGTGACTTTCATTCACGTCCCGAAACATGGGCAGGTAATAGCCGAAGTTATCCAGCCCGGCCAGCGTCTGCGTCAACCGTTCGGTGTCCACGGCCCACTTCTGATGCAGCAAAGCCTCCTTGGTGGCCTGATCCGGCGCATTCTCGATCTCCGGGAAGAAGCGCTCATAGGAATAGGAGGAGTAGTTCAGGTCCCGCCAGAAATGCGTATGCCCCATCCGGTCCTGTGGCAGCGCCGTCGCCAGCGCAGGATACAGGCTGCCGAGGTCATTCAGGTTCAGTGCCGGTAAACCGGACTTCAGGTAAGCCAGCGGGCCGTCCGGCTGGTCCAGCCCCCAGGATTGCCTGATGAAGCTCTGTAGCAGCACCGAAGGATACTGCTGAGGGTCGGCGCCAACCGGCGCACTGAAGGCAGGGCCTGAATCGTTGATCAGGAAACTTCGAGTCGGCGCCATGTCCCGCCGGGTTGGGTGATAGTTGGTCAAGCCACCAATGCCACCAGCACTGCAACCGGTCGCCAGCATCTGCCCGGGGCGTTGCAGGTTGTCCTTGAGCCAGCTGATCACCGCCCGGGTATTCCTCAGGCCGTTGTGATGCCAGATCAGAGGTTCCGCCTCGCCTTCAGGATCTTCATACACCGCCACCCGGTCACCGGAATAGATATCCCCCGTACAGTAGGGCACGTAGACCATGTTCCAGTTCTGGGTTTTTACCCGGGTCCAGGGATGCAGACGAACCACAAACGGGCTCACCAGGCTGGCGCCGGGATTCAACAGAGACATGTAATCATCCGGGATACCATCGGGATTACGAGCTCCCCGGATCCCGGTCTGGCCACTGCAACTCTCGTAATCCCAGCAGGCACCGCCACCTTCAAAATAAACCACGGTATTGGAAGTGTTCGGCACCCGGTTCACGAAGAACTTGTACTCCGAACCGTTACCGCATACAGCGCCGGTTTCCGGCGCCAGTGCGATGGTCTGCCACTGGTAGTAGGCCCCCGCCGAGAAATTCTCGTAGCCATCGGGATTGGCCAACAAAGGGTAGGCACCCTGGCGCTGATCCGATGTCACCGGATTATCGGCACCGGGCGGCGACACCAGGTTACCCAGGGTTCGCCAGAATCCATAATCCCCCAGCTCCGCCGATGCCGGAGCCGACAGCAACAATAACAACAAGCCCGCCAGCGCACCGGAGCGCCAGGGGCCACAACAGCCAGCTTTGTTCATTCTTGTTCTCCTGCGATTGTTGTTTCGGGGCGGGCGTGGCCCGCAACGCTTACAGCAGGATAGCGTCAACTAAAAGCTAGAGGTGACACACTGTCACGTCAAAGCGGCAGCCATACCGTTTTAACCTAAAAAAATGGCGGATATGCCCGCGGGGACCGAAGTCAGTCAAACAGGCGCAACTGGGTGACCGGAGCATCGTCATTGCGGAACCGGACACCCACTCCCAGCAGGCGAACCGGGCGGTCTTTGGGCATCAGCTCTTCGAGCAGTGGCTGGAAATCCACCAGGGCCGGCTCGGTAACGGACTCCCGAACCCGCTCCAGCGTGTGGGTGGAAAAATCGCTGTAGCGGATTTTCACGAACAGCTTGTGTATCGGCTTGTGCAGCCCCTTGCGCGAGAGGCGAAGATTGAGGTCGGCCACCAGGGCCGGCATCACGGTATCGCAGGCGCTCCGGTCAGGGAGGTCCTGGGAAAAGGTACGCTCGACGCTCACCGACTTGGCCACCCGCGACACCACAACGGGGCGATTGTCCCGGCCATGGGCCATTTCAAACAAACGATAGCCCTGTTTGCCAAACTTCTCGATCAACACGTCGGCACCCAGCGCCTGCATATCGCCACAGGTTTTCACACCCAGGGCGTGCAGCCGGGCCGCGGTCACCTGCCCTACACCGAAGAGCTTTTCCACCGGCAGCTCGCTTACAAAGTCGGCCACCTCCGGCGGCGTAATCACAAACAGACCATCGGGCTTGCGCCAGTCACTGGCAATTTTGGCAAGGAACTTGTTGGGGGCCACGCCGGCGGAAATGGTAATGCCGACTTCCCTGCTCACCCGCTCCCGCAGGTGCCGCGCCATCAAGGTGGCACTGCCCTTGAACGCGTCAACATCGGTCACATCCAGAAACGCCTCATCCAGGGACAAGGGCTCAACCAGATCGGTCATCTCCCGCAGTATCGCCATCACCTGCTGGGAAACTGCCCGGTAACGGCCCATGTCCGGCGGTACCGTGACCAGGCCGGGGCACAACCGCCGGGCTTCGCTGCCGGGCATGGCCGAACGCACGCCAAAAGCCCGGGCCCGGTAGTTGCAGGTGGTCACCACACCACGGCCGCCCTCGCCACCCACCGCCAGCGGAACATTCCGCAAGCTTGGGTCGTCACGCATCTCGACGGCGGCATAGAAGCAGTCGCAGTCCACATGAATGATCTTGCGCTGGGCCATAGGGGCGGGCTCACGTTAACAATCTGTACGTTTATACAGCCTTGTATCTTACGGTAACATGCCGAGAATGTCAGGAAATCCCGATAGTCCCGGCAAGCAACAGCGAGGCCCCATGAGCAACCCGATTCCCGAGTCTGAACGCACCGAAATCGAAGCCGCCGCCTTCCGGCGCCTGGTGCAGCACCTGCGTGAAAACAACGACGTCCAGAACATCGACCTGATGAATCTGGCGGGTTTCTGTCGCAACTGCCTGTCCAAATGGTATCGGGCCGAAGCGGGAGAGCGGGGGTTCGACATTTCAGATCCGGACGCCCGGGAAGAAATCTACGGCATGCCGTACGAAGAATGGAAAGCCAACTACCAGACCGGCCCCAAGCAGGATCACAAATAATGAATGTTAATGAAGCGGTTCGTATCCACCTGGCCTCAGTGCAGGCCGGTCATGCCGATTTCGACGACACCCTGAAACTGATCAATCAGTATTTCGAATTTCGGCCCACCGGTTTCAGCAACGGCCCGCTTCGCAACGAGACTGGCGAAAACGCTGGCTCCTGCCGGGTCTTCGGCCTGGGTCAGTACTGTAATCTGAGCGAGACCGACACCCTGCGCCTGTTCGCCCAACACTACGAGCAGGTGCTCGGCGACCCGGCCGGGGACAGCCATGGTAACATTCGCCAGTTTATCAGCACGGGCTGGTCCGGCATCCGTTTCGATGCCCCTCCGCTGCGCGCCCTCGGAGATGCCCATGCCTCAGACACCGGAGAACAGGTCCATCCATGAGCGATTCCGCAGCCACCGACACAAAACAGAGCTTTCAACTGAAGAGTGCCAGTGTTTCCCTGACCGCCCTTGAGCTTTACTACTTCGACAACGACGAATTTGAAGCCAATCTTCGGGACAAGATCAGCCAGGCGCCGGGCTTCTTCAAAGACATTCCGCTGATTATCAGCCTGGAGAAATATGAAGGCCTGGACAGCGAACTCGATTTTTTCAAGATGATCGGGACCTGCCGCCGCCACAACATCCATGTGATTGGCGTACGTGCCGCCAACGACGATCAGCGCCGGCTTGCCCGGGGAGCCTCCCTGGCATTGCTGCCCGGCGGCAGCCTGAAAGAAAAGCCGGCCCAGGAAGCCCCGGCACAAGCCGAACCGGAAGCGGCCGCTGCACCGGAGCCTGCAAACGAACCGGCACCGGCAAAAATCATCAATCAACCGGTTCGATCGGGCCAGCAGGTATACGCGCCGGAAGGCGATCTGATCATCCTTGCGCCGGTGCAGGCCGGAGCCGAAGTTCTGGCTGCCGGCAATATTCATGTTTACGGCCCGTTACGCGGACGGGCGCTGGCCGGCATTCACGGTGCCGAGTCTGCCCGGGTGTTCTGCCAGTCACTTGAGGCGGAGCTTGTGTCCATCGCCGGACACTATAAAATCTCCGAAGATCTTCAGGACATTGGCTGGAAAAGCGCTGTGCAGATCCAGCTCAGGGACGATGTACTGGTGGTGACGCCACTGGACAAGGCCTGATGTTGTGACAACCGATAACAACAGTTGAAACCATGACGAATCCACCGAGAAACAGGAACTGAACCTTGGCTAGAATCATTGTCGTTACCTCAGGAAAAGGCGGCGTGGGCAAAACCACCACCAGCGCCTCCATCAGCACTGGTCTGGCAAAGCGCGGCCACAAGACCGTCGTGATTGATTTCGACGTGGGTCTGCGCAACCTGGACCTGATCATGAACTGCGAACGCCGGGTGGTGTACGACTTCGTTAACGTCATTCAGGGCGAAGCAACTCTCAACCAGGCCCTGATCAAGGACAAGCGGGTAGAAACGCTCTACATCCTGCCTGCCTCCCAGACCCGCGAGAAGGAAGCTCTCACCAAAGATGGTGTGGAGAAGGTCATCAACGAACTGTCCGAAACCTTCGACTACATCGTGTGCGACTCCCCGGCCGGCATCGAACATGGCGCCCTGATGGCGCTCTACTATGCCGACGAGGCGATTGTCGTAACCAACCCGGAAGTCTCATCGGTACGGGATTCAGACCGCATCCTGGGCATACTGCAGAGCAAATCCCGGCGAGCGGAAATGGGGCAGGACCCAGTCAAGGAACACCTGCTACTGACCCGCTACAACCCGGACCGGGTAGAAAAAGGCGAGATGCTGTCGGTACAGGATGTTGAGGAAATCCTGGCCATTCCCTTGCTGGGCGTGATTCCCGAGAGCCAGATCGTACTGAATGCCTCCAACCAGGGCCTGCCGGTCATTCTGGAGGAGCAAAGTGATGCCGGCCAGGCCTATGAAGATGCCGTTGCGAGGCTGCTGGGCGAGGAACGGGAACACCGTTTCATGACGTCCCAGAAAAAAGGCTTCTTCTCACGGATGTTCAAAGGGGGCTAAGGGATGAGTTTTTTCGATTACTTCAGAAGCAAGAAAAACAGTACGGCCAGTGTCGCCAAGGAGCGACTGCAGATTATCGTGGCCCATGAGCGGGGCCAGCGTGAACAGCCGGATTACCTGCCCCAGCTACAGCAGGAGTTGTTGCAGGTGATCCGCAAGTACGTTCAGATCAGCGACGACATGGTACAGGTGGAGGTGGATCGCAATGACCACTGCTCCGTGTTGGAACTGAACGTCACCCTGCCCGAAAAGTGATGGCTACGCCCGGCTTACCACCGGGCAAAGTGGTCTTCCATCAATCCCCGTAACCCGTTTACGGGGATTTTTTTGCCGTTTTCATCCGCAACCGTACCCTGGAAAGTGCCCACAAACTGACGGAAATTGGAGGCAATAACCCAGGCGTTGAGCTTTTCCCGGCGCGCGCCGGAGGGCGCGAAACGGAGGTCAACGAGGCCATCGTCGGTGGTGACCCGCCAGTCCGCCCCGGGCTGATAGCGATCGAACTCGAATCGGGCCGGCCCCAGCAGAATGCGACGCCCGTCGAGCCACAGCGCATTCTCGGTCATCCCGGTCTCGTTCACACCAGCGGCCAGATTCAGCCCCACTGACACACCATTGTCGGCAACCCCAGCCAGACTGGCCCAGTTCCAGGCGGTTTCCCGGCGCATGAAGCCGCAGCTCCAGTCGATGGCTCCACGGCTAGACTCATCGCAACGCCAGACCATATCGCCCAGGCGCACTTCACCGTCCACCGTCAGTCCGGCCGATTTCCGGGTGAACACCCAGCCGTTGTATCCGGCCGGCGACACCAGCCGCAAGGGTTGTTCGGTGTCCCGCAACTCAAGATCCACCCGGATATTACCGGGCCCGCTCACTCTCACATTCCGACCGCCCGTGGCCGGTTCGATGGCCATGCTCAAGTCGCCTTTGCGGAACCGGGCGTAACCGCGTTCGGGATAAGGCTCTATGTTCGTGTTCCTGGCCAGAGGCTGTAAAAACGAATGCTCGAACATCTGTCCGCTCTCGAAATCGAACAGATAGAAAAAGCCATTACCAACCAGGTTCAGATCCACAATAGCCAGGCCAAACACCCAGCCCGGCGCCATCGCACTGACAAACTGGAACTGGTTGAAACGCCAGTGTCTGGCCAGGCGGGTCCGAGGCTTGTCCATCACCGTGCGCAGGTCGTAGTCGAGATAATTGATGGTGTCGACAGGGTGCTCCATCAGCCCTGGCGTTATTCGTCCGCGGGCATCTACCAGTTTCTGTGTTGTCATAATGTTCGTCAGATCAGGCCAATCGTGGTGTGCGTTGTGTAACTAAGCTACCTGGTTCACAAACCCCCGCATTCACAGGCGGGGGGCATTGCGCCCCGTGGTAGACTCGGCTCACTCTTACAACGGAAGTTTAGCCTATGACCACAACCAGAGCCCACGGCGTTAGCCGCCTGATTTCCGGCATTATGGGCCTGTTGATGACCTTGTCTGTGTCCGCCAGTGAAACCGGCCCGTTGCCATCGGAAGATGCCGAGGCCTGGTCACTGCGCAAGGAAGTGGACAATGTGCGGATATACACCATGGCGCGGGAAGGCTCGGGGTTCGAGGCTTTCAAGGCAGTAGCGGAACTGGACGTTCCTATCGAGAACCTGATGGCCGTCATGGTCAATCCGGAATCCTGTGAGGAATGGGTTCACAACTGCACCGAATCCCATGCCTTTGGGCAGGGGGACTTCCACGATCGCTATGCCTATTCGGTCAACGATATGCCGTGGCCGGTAGCCGACCGGGATTATGTACTGCGCATCCGTACCCGCGGCGACGCGTCCACCGGCGAGATTGTCATGGACCTCAACGCCACTCCCAACATGCGGGCCGAGTTCAACAGTCGCGTGCGGGTGGACCGCTCCGACACACTCTACCGGTTTACTCCCAAGGGCGACCGAACCCGAATGGTCTGGGTGCAGCACACCGAACCCAACGGCGCATTGCCCGGGTGGCTGGTCAATAGCCTGATTGTCGATATACCGGTCAAATCCATCCTCGCACTGGAAGCTGTCGCCAAACAGGATCGCTATCAGGGTTACCAGTTGCAATGGGGCGAAGACGGCACATTGCAGGGCGTAAGCCCGGAAGCCCGTTAACCCGACCCACAATGCAGGGGTGACGGCAGGCCACGGAACGGCTAAGCTTCATCAAAAGCACAGCAAACGGAAGATGCCCGCACATGAGTGTTCTCGCCCATGAGATCATGACCCCGACCATCAAGGCTGTCCCCCACAACTGGACTATGGATCGCCTCGCCAGGTTCCTCACCGACAACGAAATCACCGGCAGCCCGGTTACCGACGACAACGGCGACATCATCGGCATAGCCACCCTCAAGGACATTACCGAATTCCGTTGGAATGCCTCCCGTTCCGGCGATCAGCCCAGGCTGACCGAAGAGGAGCAGGAAGAGGCCCGGCGTCTGCGTATGGTCATCTTCAAAGAGATGGGCAAGGTTCCGGTTGAAGTCCGGGACATCATGACGCCCATTGTTTTGTCGGTTGACGAAGACACGCCAGTGCGAGACATTGCCAATATCATGATGCGAGAGCACCTGCACCGGATCTTTGTCACCCGGGATTCAAAAATCACCGGTATCATAACCACTTATGACATGCTGAAACTGATCTCCGACAGAGACCTGACGCAACGCTGCGCCGAGACCGACTGAGCCACCAGAGAGGTAGCGCCCCCTATGCCAAGAGCACCGCAAGCTCGCCGGAAAATGTATGTCCTCGACACCAACGTCCTGATTCACGACCCGAATGCCCTCCTGAACTTTGAAGAACATGATGTCATCATTCCGATGACCGTCCTCGAAGAACTCGACAGCCTGAAATCCGGCAAACAGACGGTTGCCGCCGACTGCCGCCAGGCCATTCGAAACATCGACAAACTGCTGGGTGATGCCAGCCCCAAGGACATCGAGAAAGGCGTGCCTATTCTGCGCGGCAAGAAAGCGGACCCACTGGGCACCCTCTCAATCATCATGAGCACCGAAGGTGCCGGCAATCACTCACTGCCGGAGCACCTGAACGACAACAAGATCATCAACACCCTCGCCGCCCTGCAGGCACGCCACAAGTCCCGGGATATCATCCTGGTCAGTAAAGACATCAACATGCGGTTAAAGGCCCGCGGCTTTGGTGTCGAAGCCCAGGACTACCACAACGACCAGCTACTTGACGACATTGACCTGCTGCCCAAGGGCTACAAGGAGTTCCCGAACTCGTTCTGGGACGGTATCGCCAAGGTGGAAACCATACAGCGGGAGGGAGTGACGGAACACCTGCTCAAACGCGAAGGGGAACTGACGAAACTGAACATCAACGAGTTCGTGATTGACGAGCAGGGCTTCATCGGCAAGGTCGTCGATATCTCCGAGGACCAGTTGGTGCTCAAGGATCTGCACCAGCATGACCTGATGAATGAAGAAGTCTGGGGCCTGGTGCCCAGGGATATCTATCAGGCCATGGCCCTGAACCTGTTACTGGACCCCGATATCCATCTGGTGAACCTGACCGGCTCGGCGGGTTCCGGTAAAACCATTCTGGCCCTGGCCGCCTGTATTGAAATGACCGTGGCCAGCAAACTCTACAAACGCATCATCGCGACCCGCTCCACCCAGGGCCTGGATGAGGATATCGGTTTCCTGCCCGGTACCGAAGCCGAGAAAATGGAACCCTGGCTGGGTGCGATCGTGGATAACCTGGAAGCTTTGCACGAAGACGATGAGAACATGACCGCCAGTGTCGACTACATCCTCAGCAAAGTGCCCCTGCACTTCAAATCCATGAACTACATCCGGGGCCGCAGCTTCCAGCACAGCCTCATCATCATCGATGAATCACAGAACCTGACCCCGCACCAGATCAAGACCATCATCACCCGGGCCGGTAACGGCTCCAAGGTGATATGCCTGGGCAACCTGGCGCAGATAGACACCCCCTATCTGAGCCCCCTGAGTTCCGGCCTGACCTACATGACTGAGCGCTTCAAGGGCTTCCGCCATGGCGGTCACATCCATCTGCAAGGCGTACCCCGTTCGGTACTGGCCGAGTTTGCCGAAGCCAATCTTTAGGCTTCAGTGCGCCCCCTGTTTGCGCCAGCGAGCCGGGGGCATGCCTGTCCAGCGTTGGAATGCCCGGTAGAAGGTACTGGCCTCTGCAAATCCGAGCGATAAAGCGATCTCTGCCAGGGACAATCCCGATTCCCGCACCGCTGCCAGGGCGAGCTCCCGGCGCACCTCGTCCAACAAGCTGTTGAACGTATAGCCCTGCGCCTCCAGCCGACGGGCCAACGTGCGTTCGCTGAGGCCCAACATCCTGGCCGCTTCTGCCCGTCGTGGAAGGTTTGGCCCCATCCGGGCGACCAGCCATTGTCGCAGATCCTCTGCCGACACAGCGCCCTTTTCCAGCGCCGCCAGCCGCCCTGCATTGTACTGTTCATGTACACGGGCAAGGGCCGGATCTGCCTGTGGTAAAGGCCTGTCCAGCACCTCATTACCCACCAGCAAACCACTGAACGCCTGCTCAAACTCCACCGGGCAACCAAACACCTCCCGGTACCCTGACAGTGGCCCCAGACGGGCCTGACTGAATTGCACTCGCACAGGCCCAACCGCAGAACCGGCAATCCAGTCGGTCAGGCTGACCACGGCCGACAGCACGGCTTCAATCTGATGCGGACTGAACGCCAGACGCCCCTGCCGGGGGTGGTAGACAATCCAGGTGCCCTTGCTACCCGGTATCATCTGGAAGCGACCGCCATCAGAGATCAGCCGCTGGTATTTCTGGACCAGGGTGATGGCTTCGCGCAGCGTGGCGGCGCTCTGCATGGCGAAACTGACCGCATCAATACTGGCCGGCCGCACCCCGGCGCCAACTTTCAGACCAAACCCGGGATCCCGCGTACACTGCTCAGCGGCGTGCCAGAGACGGGTAATGAAGTCGATGGGCCATCGTTCGAGAGACAGGGCCCCGGCCGGCAGAGCAGCGGTTTCCAGCAACAGGTTCTCAGGAACGCCCAGATTCCTGGCGGCATCGATCACGGTATTGACCCAGCCCATCGATACGGTGGCTTCTAACGTCAATTATTATGGCCTCTGAAGTCAATTCAGAACCAATCATAGCGTTATATGGTCTGTAACAACAAAATCAAAAATACAATCCGGAAACGCACCATGGTGAAACCTGTTAGCTCAGACCTTTTGATTGCCGGCGGCGGCCTGGCAGGTATTGTCACCGCCCTGGAAGCGCTGCGGGCTGGCAAGTCCGTAACCATTGTTGATCGTGACAGCCCCGAACGCTTCGGAGGTCTGGCGTTGTGGGCCTTTGGCGGCATGATGCTGATTGACACGCCGCTGCAGCGGCGCATGAGAATCGCCGATTCGCCGGAACTGGCGCTGAACGACTGGCTGCGTTTCGGCGAACTGGACCCAAACGATGAGTGGCCTGTGCAGTGGGCCCGCTATTACGTTGAGCATTCCCGTACCGAGGTGCACGACTGGCTCGCTGACGAGGGCATCAAATTCATGCCGGCGGTGAACTGGGTGGAGCGAGGCCGGTTTGGCGATGGCAACAGCGTGCCCCGGTACCACATCACCTGGGGCACCTCCCGGGAACTGGTGCGCTGCATGGTCAATGCCCTGCACGAAGCCAACACCAGTGGCAGACTGGCCATTCATCACCGGCACCGAATGACCGCAGTCGACCATCAGGCCGGTGAGGTCTGCGGCGCCGTTGCCATCAACGAGGAAACCGGCGAAGAAGTGCGGTTTGAGGCTCCGAACGTGGTGCTGGCTATGGGCGGTATCAACGGCAGCCACGCCGAGTGCCGTACCAACTGGCCCAGACATCGTCCGCAACCGGACACCATGCTCAACGGTGCCCACCCGTTTGCCGATGGCAAACTGCACCACTGGGCCAAAGACCACCTGGGCGCGCGCATCACCCACGCAGGCGAAATGTGGAACTATGCCGCCGGCTTTCCCCATCCCTATCCGCATTTCCCGGGCCACGGTCTGTCTACCATACCGTGTAAATCCGCACTCTGGTTGAACCACCGGGGCGAGCGTATCGGGCCGGAGCCCCTGGTGACCGGCTTTGATACTCACTGGCTGTGCCAACGGGTAGCCGAACAGGAAAAACCCTGGACCTGGCACCTGCTGAACCGGCGTATCGCACTGAAAGAATTTGCCATCTCCGGCGCTGAACACAATGCCCGCATCCGGGACAAACAATTCCCGCTGTTCCTGAAAGAACTGCTGCTGGGCAACAAACCGCTGGTGAATCAGATGCTGAACGAAAGCCGTCACTTCCTGGTGGATGACACCCTGGAAGGGCTGGCGAAGAAAATGAACGCCCTGACCTGCTCTCTGGACATTGACGCTGCCACTCTGAAAGCCACCGCCGATGCTTTCGATGCCAATTTCAGCAAGGGCGATCAACTGAACAACGATGCCCAAATCCGCATGATCCGCCACGCCCGCCAGTGGGGGCCGGACCGGCTGCGCACCTGCAAACCGGCGCCTCTGCAGAAACCAGGCGCCGGGCCGTATATCGCCATTCACATGCAACTGACTACCCGCAAGAGCCTGGGTGGCCTGCGCACCGACCTGCAAAGCCGGGTAATGGATGCCAGCGGGCAACCCATCCGCGGCCTGTACTGTGTCGGCGAAGCGGCCGGCTTTGGCGGCGGTGGCAGCAATGGCAAACGGTCACTGGAAGGCACCTTCCTGCCCGGTTGCATTCTGACGGCGCGGGCTGCCGCCCGCTCCATCACCAAGGGAAACTGAGACCATGCCCCTGAGTTATCCGGCCACCGCCGCCGATTACCAGCAACTCGCTCGCCGTAAACTGCCCCGGTTTCTGGCAGATTACCTGGACGGCGGCGCCACCGAAGAACACACCCTGCGGGCCAATGTCCGCGGCTGGCAGGATATCGCCCTGCGCCAACGTGTGCTGATTGATGTCGATAACGTAGACACCCGCACCGAGTTGGCCGGGCAATCCTGCAGCATGCCTGTCGCCCTGGCGCCTCTGGGGCTGGCCGGAATGATGGCACAACGGGGAGAAGCCCAGGCAGTAAAAGCCGCCAATGCGGCCGAGGTGCCTTTCACCCTCTCCACCGTTGGCATATGCCCGTTGGCAGAAGTGAAAGCAGCCGCCACGGCGCCGTTCTGGTTCCAGTTGTACATGATTCGCGACCGGGGCTACGTAGAAAACCTGCTGAAAAAAGCCTGGGATTCCGGCTGCCAGACGCTGATCTTTACCATCGACCTGCCCCTGCCCGGCCCCCGGCATCGGGACACCCGTAACGGCCTGAACAGCGCCGGCGCCCGTTCTGTTGCGCTCAAAGCGCAGCAACTGCTATCCAGGCCCGGGTGGCTATGGCAGGTAGCGATAAAAGGTAAACCCCTGACCTTTGGCAACCTGAGCGACGCAGTGCCAGAGGCCAGTAACCTGGACTCCTTCAAGCAGTGGGTCGATACCCAGTTCGATGCCTCCGTCACCTGGCAGGCCATCGAATGGCTGCGGGAACGCTGGCCAGGGAAACTGATCCTGAAAGGCATACTGGAAGTGGATGATGCCAAAGCAGCCGTCAACGTCGGTGCCGATGGCATCGTGGTCTCCAATCACGGCGGTCGTCAGTTGGATGGTGTGGCCGCCACCGCCCGCAAACTCCCGGATATCGTGGCCGCCGTCGGCAACGACACCGAGATCCTGGTGGATGGCGGCATCCGCAACGGCGTAGACGTTTTCCGCGCCCTTGCCCTGGGAGCCAACGGCGTGATGATTGGTCGCCCCTGGGCGTGGGCCCTGGCGGCAGAAGGTCAGGCTGGATTAACCCGACTCCTGAACACCTGGCAGCAGGAACTGAAACTGGCCATGATCCTGACCGGTGTCACCAGAATTGCCGATATCAACGAGACCCATCTCGACCGGACCAATACAAACGAATTGACCCAAGCTGGAGAACAACAATGACCAACGGCGCTCAGGCACTAATGAAAACCCTGGTGAATTCGGGTGTTGAAGTCTGTTTTACCAACCCGGGCACCAGCGAAATGCATTTCGTCGCCGCCCTGGACAGCGAACCCGGAATGCGGGCGGTACTGGCCCTGTTTGAAGGCGTCGCCACCGGTGCCGCCGACGGCTACGCCCGGATGGCGGACAAACCCGCTGCTACCCTGCTGCACCTGGGCTGTGGCCTGGGCAATGGCCTGGCGAACCTGCACAATGCACGCAAGGGTAAGGTACCGGTGGTCAACATTGTTGGCGACCATGCCACCTACCATGTGAAATACGACGCCCAGTTGCAGTCTGACATCGAAACGGTCGCTCGCAACATCTCCCCCAATTTTGTGCGCACGTCACAAAGCACAGAAGCTCTTTGCCAGGATGCCGCCGAAGCCATCACCGCCGCCCGGGGCCTGCCAGGGCAGGTAGCCACCCTGATTCTGCCGGCGGATGTGTCCTGGGGCGACGGCGGCAAGCCTTGTGCCGCACCCACTCAACTGCAAGCGCCAGCAGCTGAAGATAGCGCTGTTAAAGCGGCCGCAGAAGCCATCAGGAGCGGTAAGAAAACCGCCCTGCTGCTGGGTGGCCGCGCCCTGCGTGAGCCCGCTCTGCTGGAGGCGGCACGCATTGCCGCCCACAACGGTGTCACCCTGTTTGCCGAAACCTTCCCAACCCGCATTGAACGGGGCGCCGGCCTGCCGCCGGTGGAGCGGATCGCTTACCTGGCGGAACTGGCTACTCTGCAGCTCTCCGAGTTTGACCACCTGATTCTGGTGGATGCCAAGGCCCCGGTATCCTTCTTCGCCTATCCGGGCAAACAAAGCTACCTGGTGCCAGACAACTGCACTGCTCACACCCTGAGCACGCCGGAGCAGGATGCCACCGCCAGCCTGAAAAAGCTGGCCGATACTCTCGGTGCCAGCAATGCCCAACCCAAGCTGCAGGAGCCCGGCCGCCCCGGCCTGCCCAAAGGTAAACTCACCGCCGAAAAGGTTTGCCGGGCGGTGGGCGAACTGATGCCCGAGAACAGCATTATCGTGGATGAAGCCATCACCTCCGGCCTGATGCTGAACGCCATGACCGCAGGCTCGCCACGGCACGACCTGATCACCCTCACCGGCGGGGCCATCGGGCAAGGCATGCCCAACGCCGTCGGTGCAGCCATCGCCTGTCCGGATCGCCAGGTTTACGCACTGATCGGTGACGGCACCGCCATGTATACCAACCAGGCCCTGTGGACCATGGCGAGGGAAAATCTGAACGTGACCACCATCATCTTCAACAACGCTTCCTACTCGATCCTGAACGTAGAACTGGAACGGGTTGGCGCAGAAGAAGCCGGTGCCAAGGCGAAATCCCAACTCGACATCAGTGGCCCGGTCACCAACTACGCGTTGCTGGCCCAGAGCATGGGCGTGCACGGCACCCGGGTAACCACGGCGGAAGAGCTGATCAAAGCCATGGAATACGCCAAACACAACCCCGGCCCGCACCTGATTGAAGCGGTGGTGCCGGAATCCCTGAATGGCGTAAAAAGAAAGGTTCTGCCCTGGCTGCTGAAGTCGCTGCCGAGCCTGCCAAGGCCGCTGACCAAAGCTCTGAAAAAGAAAATCGCGCCCTGATCCGGACAAAAAAAAGGCGCAGATCACTTTCGTGACTGCGCCTTTTCCTTCGACTGGATAGGTAACTCTGCTCAGACCCGGTAGCGGCTGACCTCGTCGGTCAACTCACCGGCCAGTGCCTTGAGGCGCTGGGTCGCTTCGCCGGCGCGACGGGTTCCCTGGGCAGTCTGTTCCGAGATTGCCACGATTTCGTGGACATTCTGGTTGATGGTTTCCGACACACTGGTCTGCTCTTCCGCAGCACTGGCAATCTGCGTGTTCATATCGGTAATCGTGTTCACGGCCTGGGAAATACGCTGCAGCGCTTCGTTCACCTGGCGGGTTTCCTCCACGGTTTCCTCGCTGCGCTGGCTGATGGCGCCGATCAGCGTTACCGCCTGCTGGGCACCTTTCTGCAGCCGCTCGATGGTCGCCTGGATCTCCTGAGTGCTCTTCTGAGTCCTGCTTGCCAGCGTACGTACCTCGTCGGCAACCACGGCAAAGCCACGGCCGGCTTCTCCGGCGCGAGCCGCCTCGATGGCAGCATTCAGGGCTAACAGGTTGGTCTGGTCGGCAATCTCCCGAATAACCTCCAGCACGCTGTCGATCTGGCGGGAGTCGGTGCCCAGTTTTTCAATGACCTGAACCCCCTCTTCCACCTGTTTGGAGAGCCCGCCAATCACCTCGATGGCCTGGTAGACCAGCCCCTGGGCATCGGTTACCTGAGCGGTAGCGTGGCCAGCCGAATCCGACGCTTCACTGGCATTACCGGCCACTTCCTGGGCTGCGGCGGTCATCTCGTTCATGGCGGTGGCCACCTGATCACTTTCCGATTTCTGGCGCTCAACGCCCTGCTCGGCTTCCACCATGACCTCGTTCAACTCGCCGGTGGTAACATTCAATGTCTCGGCCGACTGGCGGACCTGGCGGACCAGCCCATGCACCTGATCCGCAAAGCTGTTGAACGCCGTGGCCAACTGGGACAGCTCATCCCTGCCCGAGACGTCAAGCCGACGGGTAAGATCCCCGTCGCCACTGGCAATGCCATTCATCGCCGTCACCGCCGACTTCAACGGGCGGATAATGCCGCGAACCACGACAAGGGCCAGAAAGACGATAATCGCCAGGGCGATCAGGGAGGTGGTCACCGAACCAATGATTGCCTCACCCAGGGAATCGCCCACCCGCTGCTCCATGGAAGCAACCTGAGACTCCAGGCCGTCAATCCAGAATCCGGTGCCAATCATCACGCCCCATTTCGGCAGCATTTCGGCATAGCCTAACTTGGGGGCTACGTTACCGGTTTCCGGGTGTTTCCAGCCATAGGGTACATAGCCGCCACCATTGCGCGCAGCCTCGATCAGTTCGCGAATCAGGTAGGTGCCGTTCGGGTCCTGAAAGCCCCAGAGGTTACGGCCTTCCAGGGCGGAATTGACACCATGCATCACCGAAACACCTTCCGTGGTATAGGCGAACAGATAGCCCTCACTGCCGGAGTCGTCAAAACGCAGTTGCCGCAAGATGTCCCAGGCCTGCTGCTGGACCTCAGGATCATTGGCCGAGCCCGGCTGCTCATAAAGATGCTGGATGGACGTTTTTGCCAGCTCCAGATAGTTGCGCAGCTCCTGGCGCTTGCTGGCCTCCATGTCTTCCGAGAAGCTTGCAACCGCCTGCTCTCCGATCGAGCGGGCCTGATTCAGGTTGTAAGTGGTCAGCAATGCAGTCAGAACAATAACCGGCACCAGTGCCAGCAACAGCACCCTCGCCTGGATGGTCAGATTCTTCATGTGGTGTGTTTTCCGTGGTTGGAATGACTGTCGGAGAAGTCCGCTAAAAAAAGATTAGCAATCCTACAGAAAAACACACGACAGATTTATCGAGGAAACCTCGTAGTTTGTAAAACCAGTGCAACCAGGGCGTTATCTTTTGTAACGGTCAGTCCTTGAACTCGGCTTTGTCCAGCCCGTGTTTCTTCATTTTGTCATACAGCGTCTTGCGGGCAATCCCGAGCTGAACCATGGTGTCCTTGATGCTACCGTGGCAGGCGTTCAGCGCGCTGACAATGGCGGAGCGTTCAAAGCCGTCCATCATTTCCGACAACGTCTGCCGGCTGGCAATGTTCGGTCCGCTGGCGGAATCCCCTTCGGCCAGGGCTGCCGGGCCCAGCAAGACATATCGCTCAGCCAGGTTACGCAGTTCCCGAACGTTGCCGGGCCAGGAATGCTGCATCAGCCGGGCAGCCTGACGTGCGTCCAAAGGCACACTCTCGCGGTCATAGCGAGCGGCAGCAATCAGCACAAAGTGATGGAACAGTTTGGGGATGTCTTCCTTTCGCTCCCGCAACGGCGGAATATCCACTTTCACCACATTCAGTCGGTAATAAAGGTCGGACCGGAATTCTCCCTTGTCACTCAGTTCCTTCAGATCGGATTTGGTGGCGGCGATAATACGTACGTCCACGTCAACGACCTGGTTGCTGCCAAGCCGCTCAACCCGTTGCTCCTCAAGAACCCGGAGCAGTTTTATCTGCAACGGCATGGGCATACTTTCCAGCTCATCCAGGAACAGGGTTCCCCGATGAGCGTGTTCTATCTTGCCAACACGTCGTTTGTCAGCACCTGTGAAGGCACCGGCCTCGTGCCCGAACAGCTCGCTTTCGATCAGATTCTCGGGTACAGCGCCGCAATTGATCGCAACAAAATTGTGGCTGCTGCGTGGACTGTTTTCATGGATATATCTGGCCAGCGCGTCCTTACCGGACCCCGTCTCACCATGAAGGAGCACGTTTGCGGAGATATCCAATACCGGATCAATGGTCGCCATCACCCGTTGCATAGCCGGCGAATCGCCCAGCATCCGGGGGCCGGGGCGGGCAAGGTGTCGGAGCTGAGCTTTCAGCCGCCGGTTCTCAAGCGCCAGATGCCGTTTCTCAAGGGCATGCCGCAGAAGTTCAATCAACTCCTCGTGATCAAACGGTTTCTCGATGAAATCGTAGGCACCCTGCTGCATGGCCGATACCGCCGTGCTGATATCGCCCTGACCAGTCAGCAGAATGACCGGAATATCTTCATCAATCTGCCGGATGCGCTGCAACACATCCAGGCCGTCCATGCCCGGCATGTTGTAATCACACAGGACGATGCCCTCAAAATCCGGATGAACCTCCTGCAAAGCAGAGGCTCCATCCGCAAAACAGGCCACCGGGATATCCTCCAGCTCCAGGGTCTGTTCCATCAGTGGCCGGATATCCGGGTCGTCATCGACAAAAATGACTGAAGCGGTTGTCATTCCTCTGCCCTACGCTGTTTCAATTTGAGAACGAACTCGGCACCCGGACCATCGTCACGATTGTGGCCGACCAGGTTTCCGCCCAGAGCTTCAACGATCTGACGGGAAATGGAAAGCCCCAGGCCCAACCCCTGTTTGACGGAGCGGGTGGTAAAAAACGGTTCGAACACCTTCTCTGTGTTACCGGGAAGGCCATGCCCATTGTCTCGAACCCGGCAACGCCAGTTCCCCTCTTCCTCATCAATCATGATCTCGATCAACGGCTCGTCACGGCCTTCAACCGCCTGAACCGCGTTCGCCACCAGATTGACCATCACCTGCTCGATCCGGATCAGATCCCCGTGGCACATGACCGGCTGCTCCGGACGATGCCAATCGATGCCAATGCCGCTACTGCTGTGCTGGGCACGAATAATCTTGAGGGCTCCATCCACAGCCAATCTGAGATCAACCACCGACGGGGGGCCCTCGGATTTTCTCGCGAACACCTTAAACTGTCGGATGAGCTCCGCCATCTTGTCGCACAGGGCAACAATTTCCCCCAGGTTGGCATCCACCATATCGGTGGCCCCTCGCTCCAGAAACTTCCGACTGTTGCGGGCATAACCCTGGATAGCGGTCAGGGGCTGATTGATCTCGTGGTTCAGACCCGCCGACATTTGCCCGAGCACCGCTAGCTTGGCAGCCTGGATGAGCTCTTGCTGGGTTTCACGCAACTCGGTCTGGGCTCTCTCCCGCTCCTGTATCTCTTCCAGCAGTTGGTCATTGGAACGTTTAAGATCGGCTGTCCGCTGAGCAACGCGACGCTCCAACTGCTCTCCCCTCAAGGCCAGTTCACGTTCCCGCCGGTATCGTTCGCGGAGATACAACCAGGTAAGGAACCCGGCCAGGAACAAGGCCAGCCCGCTGACCAGGAAACCGGCGCGGGTCCAGAGTACTGATCGCGTCTCGGACAGGACCATCAGGCTCCAGTCCAGCCTGGGCAAGTCCACCTCGACGGTCAGGTACGTGCCGGCACTGTTGCTGTCCCGTAACTGAATCCGTGTGGAATAATCCGCCAGCCCCCACGGCTTGCCAGTGACCGAAAAGTCAACAGGCGCTAAATCCCGTTCGGGGTAACGCTGCCGCACGCGGG
This sequence comes from Marinobacter sp. tcs-11, assembly GCF_002049515.1. Lineage (NCBI taxonomy): Bacteria > Pseudomonadati > Pseudomonadota > Gammaproteobacteria > Pseudomonadales > Marinobacteraceae > Marinobacter > Marinobacter sp. tcs-11. The sequence continues at coordinate 93,375 of NZ_LLYU01000006.1, forward strand.
CGGTTTTTTCGGCCTTGTCACCTGGCCGAAAGTCCCGATACAACCACTGGCTGCGACTGGACAGAAAACTGATGCCGTCGCCGTCCAGCACCACCATTTGCGCCTGCTGGGTCGATTCTGGCCGGTGCCACTGCGACTCCAGCTCATGGACCAATATCTTGATGGCTACGACCCCGAGCATCTTGCCCCGCTGATCCCGCACCGGATGAGTGAAGTACAGACCACGCTCCAGGGACCGTATACCGAGGGCGAAATAGGCCACTGAATCTCCGGTTTGCACGGCTTCAGAAAAGTAGGGGCGAAACGCGTAATTATTGCCGACGAAGGTGTCCGGCTGGCCGAAATTGTTGGCCGCAATCGTCAAACCAGACAAATCCATCAGGTAGATATCTGAGCCGCCGACAATGGTCGCCATTCTTTGCATCTGCTCGTTGGCCCGAAGCAGGGTCACAGCATCATTCGGTTGCTTGAGTGCGTCGGCTAACAGGGGGTGTTCGGCGATAAGAGCCGGAACCGGCAGATACCGGTTCAGCTCGTTCGCAACCAGTTGTCGGTACCGGAAAGCCTCTTGCAGGGCCTCCTGCTCCAGCTGGCGATAACCGTACCAACCGCCCAGAAGCCAGGACAGCAGCATGATGACAACCAGAATCACAACGACGCTGAAGCGCTGGAGCATGGAATTCAGTTCCGAAACATCAAAGAGGGGCTTCGGCCAAGCCTAGCGCCCCCGGACCGGCAGGACAACCCGCTCAGCGGCAGGTTGTCCTCCGGGTACTGGCCATATCAGGCTGCGGCCAGAGCCAGCGCACGCTTGCGCTGGATGAGCATGGCGATTACCGCCAGCGCGATACCCGCCAGATCCGTCCACAAACCACCCTCGATGGTCAGCAGGGCTGCAGCCACCAGTAACAGCCGTACCAGAACCGGGGCGGACGACCGTGCGAACCAGCCCAGCACACCGGCAGACAGCAGGTACACGCCAAAGGTAGCGGTAATCAGCGCCCGTCCGATTTCGAACCACCCTCCTTCCATCAACAGGGCACTGTTGTAGAAGAACATGAAGGGCACGATGAACGCCGCAATGCCGATCCGGAATGACGCGACCGATGTGGACATGGCGTTGGCACCGGAAATACCCGCCGCCGCATAGGACGCCAGTGCCACAGGCGGTGTGATGGCCGAGACCACCGCAAAGTAGAACACAAAGAAGTGCGCGGTCAGCGGTTCAATCCCCAGCTGCACCAGGCCCGGCGCCACGACCGAAGCCGCAACCGCATAAGCCGCGGTGGTCGGCATGCCCATACCCAGCAGAATGGAAATAAACATGGCAAACACCAGAGCCAGCAGATGACTGTGGGCCGCCACATCCAGCAACAGCACCGAGAACCGCGCGCCAACGCCGGTGAGTGAGATCACACCCACAATGACACCGGCGGCCGCACAGACCACGATGATCTGAATCGACATATAGGCCGCTATCTCAAACGCATGCAGAATCTGCCGCAGGCCCATCTTGTTGGGGGAAATCCAGCTGACCACCGCCGCGGAAATCGTGGCCAGAGTACCTGCACGAATCACCGAGTAGCCCTGAAACAACGCCACGATCAGAATGATGATGGGCACGAACAGGTATACCTGGCGCAGCATCAGGCGCAAATTGGGCAGCTCGTCTTCGCGCATGCCGCGCATTCCCAGCTTCTTGGCCTCGAAATCGACCATGAAGTAGACCGAGGCAAAGTACAGAATCGCCGGAATAATCGCCGCAATGGCAATTTCGGTATAGGGAATACCGGTAATCTCCGCCATGATGAAGGCACCCGCTCCCATGATCGGCGGCATGATCTGCCCGCCCGTAGACGCTGCTGCTTCAACCGCGCCGGCGGATTCCTTGCTGTAGCCAACCCGCTTCATCAAGGGGATGGTCAGGGAACCGGTGGACACCACGTTACCGGCACTGGTGCCGTTGATCATACCCATCAGGCCAGAGGCGAAAATGGAGACTTTGGCGGGACCACCCCGGGACCGTCCAGCCGCTGCAAAGGCAAAATTCACAAAGTAGTCACCTACCTTCGACGCCTGCAGAAACGCGGCAAAGATAATGAACAGGATAATGTAGGTAGAAGACACCGCCGTGGTCGGCCCGAGGATACCGGCATCGGTATACACCTGGCTGAAGAAGCGCTGAACCGACAACCCGGGATACCCCAGAAAGCCCGGAAGGTAGGGGCCGGCGAAGACGTAGGCAAGAAACACCAGCGCAATCACCACCAGAGCCATGCCGGCTACCCGGCGGGTAAGCTCCATAATCAGCGCGGTACCGGCCACAGCGGCGAAAGAAATGCCCACGGGAGCGAACGCGGTGCCGGTGGTCATCCGCATGGAGGTGTTGAACACCACCAGCAGGTAGGCGGCAACCGCCACAGAGCAGACGATCAGAACCAGATCCGGCACGCTGAACCGGGCACGGTCGCGCTGGTGGAACCAGCTCATGACAATACCCACACCGGAAGCCGCCAGCAGCGGCCAGCCAAAATGCCAGGTTTCCAGTTCCGCGGGAATACGCAGGGTGCCACCCAGAATCATCTGGTGAAAGGCGTAAGTCTGGTACAGCGCATAGAGCGCTGGAATCAGTGCCACCGCCGCAAACCAGGTGGTCCAGCGATGCCGTGCGGCACCTTCTTCACCGGACACAAAACGTGCACCGGCAAACAGGATAAAGCCCAACACCAGGGCACCGGCCACGTGGACAATACGGAACGACCAGGTTTCCATGGGCGACACGTTCAGGGTGTAGAGGTGAAACGCCGAATAGGCAATGGCCAGCAACACCACGAACTTCAGCAAAAGACCGGTGTACAGGCGACGGTTCGCCTCCACCGGTTCTTCATCCACATTGTGGGCCAATACATGGTCTTCATTGACCGTCAGGTTTTCTGCCAGCTGCGTTTCGCCGCCGGCATGGGGTTGTTCTTTGGTCATGATAAGTCCTGCCTGTCTGAGAGGCGGTGAATCGGTATCGACCGGATGCCGAAGGGTCGTCCGGCGACCCTTCGGCCAGGTTCATTACTGCTTGATGGCCGCGTCTTCGATGGGATAGCCGTTCTCGTTGAACCAGCGTGCCGCACCCGGATGCCAGGGCAGTACCTTGTTCTTGGTGTAGTTCTCGGGGACGGAGTGGCGCGCTGCCTTATGGATCGACACCATCTTGTCGTTGTTCTCCATGGTCAGCTTGGTGATTTCATACACAAAGCTTTCCGGCATATCGCAGTTCACCATAGCGAAGTTCCACATGGAGACCACACGGGACGGGGCATCCAGGGACTGGTAGGTGCTGGCCGGAATCACGAATTCAGACACCGGGAAGTTATCGACGATCTTCTTGGCTTCGTCGTCGTTCATGCCAATCACGTTAACGTCGGTCTGGACTTCCAGCTGGCTGACCGCCGGAATGGGAATACCGGCAGCGAAGGCCACCACATCAATCAGACCGTCCTGAAGCTGGCCACCGAGGTCTGACCAGCTGCCGTTACGGCGCTCGAACTTGACGCCCAGCGTTTCCATCATGCGCGGGAAGTAGGTATCCGAGGTGGAACCTGCCGGCCCGAAACCAATGGTGGCGCCGTCCGGAATCTCGGAGATGCTGGTAATACCGGAGCTGGACAGCGTGGCAATGGAGAACGGGGTTTCATACATCGGGAACATGGCACAGACGTTGTCCATCTTCATGCCCGGTGCCAGCGGGCTCTGCCCGTCCACGGACTCACGGGCGGGGCCCATGGTAGTCAGGCCAAACTTCAGGTCTCCGGTGTGGACCAGCGCCATGTTCTGAACCGGGCCGCCGGTGATTTCAGCGCCACCAGACACCCCCAGATTCTCCGCCACAAAGTTCGCCCAGCCGGAGCCATAGGCAAAGTAGGTGCCGCCCTGGCTTGCCGTGCCAACGGTAAAGCTCTCAGGCCAGCCGGCACGATCCTGGGCAATCACAGGGCCAGCAACAACGGAGGAGGCGATCGCAGCCGCCAGAATGGTTTGAAGTTTCATAAGAAATGCTCCCGATTCATCTTGTTGGTTGGGTGCTGATGAGACCTGCCCGGCCTCGCTGCGGGAGCATTCAGCAAGGGCCGGGCCAGTTCGGGAAACTACTTATAAAACAGATTTCTAAGCCGGATTGGCCGGAAGGACATGCAATTAATGGGTGGATTTCCACCCAGAGAAGAATCACCTATGGGTGGAAACCCACCCCTATGGGGAGCGCCTGAACGCTTACCAACGACCCTGCAAAGTCGCCACAATTTTACGACCACCGGCATGATTCCGGTGTTCGCAAAGGTAGATGCCCTGCCAAGTACCGAGAGCCAGATGGCCGTGGCTGATGGGGATGGTCAGCGACGGCCCGATGATCACGCTTTTGATGTGGGAGGTGGTGTCATCCGGGCCTTCCAGGGTGTGCTCGTAATAGTCGGCGTGTTCCGGCACCATCACATTGAAGTGACGCTCCAGATCGCCACGCACGTCCGGGTCGGCGTTCTCATTGATGGCAAGAGAAGCGGAGGTATGCTGAATGAACAGATTCAGCAACCCCACTTCGCAGTTGGTCAGTTCCGGCGCCTGGGCCAGGATTTCGTTGGTCACCAGGTTAAATCCCCTGGGCAGCGGGGCCAGCTCAATCGTTTTCTGGTGCCAGATCATACGTGCTCCAACAGTCGGTTATTTCTGAAGTTCATCCCAGGGGTGTACCGGCACCACGGCTTCTTCCGACATCTCGCTCTCGAAGGAGCTGCGGAAGTAGTCCATGGCCTTCTCGGCCTCACCCAACTCATCAAACCGCGCCACGTGGTAGATGGCCTCACCTTCGTTCACCAAGGGCAGGTTGTTCACACAGATGACGATCCCGGAACAGGGTGAAGTAATAGCCACTTCAGTCTCGCCAAAGGGATCGGCTACCATGGCCAGCCGCTGCCCCTTGCGGACCTTCTGGCCGAGCCTGGCCACCGGCCGCATGATACCGTCGATGTCTGCCCGCACCCACTGCGAATTGGCCGCCGTTTCCGAACGCTTTTTCGGCGCCTTGGGGCCTTTCTTGGCCGGCACCATTTCCAGTTCCCTCATTACCCGGATAATGCCCTTCACGCCGCTGGCAATGACGACATCGTCAAAGCGCAGGGCTTCGCCGCCTTCAAAAGTAATGACCGGAATATCCAGTGAATCGGCGTAGGCACGCAGGCTGCCTTCGCGCAGACCGGCATTGATAATGATCGGCGCACCGAAAGCCTCAGCCATTCGAGAGGTTTCGGGATTTTTCAGTTCCGCACGGATCTGCGGCAGATTGAACCGGTGAATGGCGCCGGTATGCAGATCGATAATGTGGGTGACGCTTTCCATGATCTGGGTGCGCAACAGATAGGCAATACGCCCACCCAGAGAACCACTCTCTGAGCCCGGGAAACACCGGTTCAGATCCCGCCGGTCCGGCAGGTAGCGGGTACGCTGCACGAACCCGAAGATATTGACAATCGGGACCGCCACCAGGGTGCCCCTCAGGTGCCTCAGCGCGGAGTTCTTCAATACACGGCGGACGATTTCAACACCGTTGATTTCATCGCCGTGGATGGCGCCACAGACCATCAATACCGGGCCATCCCGGCGGCCGTGTACCACTTCCACCGGAATATGCAGCGGGGTATGGGTGTAGAGTTTTGCCACCGGGACTTCCACGGTCTCCCGGGTACCGGCTTTCACCTCTACGCCGGCAATCTCAAATGGAGCTCTGGCCATGCCTTCTTATCCCCTGCCCCGGGTTTTGGTTTTCCAGGGTTTATAGTTCTTTTCGGTCCAGTTGATGATCATGCCCGCCACGTTCTTTCCGGTGGCATTTTCAATACCCTCCAGGCCAGGCGAGGAATTCACTTCCATCACCAACGGACCTCGGCTGGAACGCAGCAGGTCCACGCCGGCGACGTTCAGGCCCATGGCTTTGGCGGCAGTAATGGCAGTTCGGCGCTCTTCCGGAGTAATTCTCACCAGCGAGGCGGTGCCACCGCGGTGCAGATTGGAGCGGAATTCGCCTTCAGCGCCCTGGCGTTTCATGGCAGCAATAACCTTGTCGCCGATCACAAAGCAGCGAATATCGGCGCCACCAGCTTCCTTGATGAACTCCTGCACCAGAATATCGGCTTTCAGGCCCATAAAGGCCTCGATCACGCTTTCTGCCGCCTTGCGGGTTTCCGCCAGCACCACGCCGATGCCCTGGGTGCCCTGTAGCAGCTTGATCACCACCGGAGCCCCCCCCACCATTTTCAGCAATTCCGGCACGTTGTCCGGTTTATTGGCAAAACCGGTCACCGGCATGCCGACACCTTTGCGGGCCAGCAACTGTAAAGAGCGCAGCTTGTCGCGCGAACGAGTAATGGCAACCGATTCATTCACCGGAAACACGCCCATCATCTCAAACTGCCTGAGCACCGCAGTGCCGTAAAACGTGACCGAGGCACCAATGCGGGGAATCACAACATCAAAATCTTCCAGCACCTCTTCGTGGTAGTGGATTTTCGGGTCGGCAGAGGTGATGTTCATGGAGCAGTGCAGGCAGTCGATGACCTTCACTTCGTGGCCACGGTTAATGCCTTCCTCCACCAGACGCCGGGTCGAATACAGGTGACGGTTTCGGGACAGTACCGCAATTTTCATAGTCAGGTCCTTGGTGCCGGCTCGCCGGCAAGATAAGAAGCTTCGGGGTAAATCGTTGAGCGTCCCGCCATGGCGGTGCGCCCAAGTAACATCCGGAACCGCATGGAGTCCCGGTTGGTCAGTGTCATTTCAATGGGCCAGCTCTGGTCGCCCAGGACCAGCGTGGTTTGAATCACCAGGCGTTGTTCCTTGTGGCCACCGGAATCCGATACCGTGCGCTCATCCAGCACCCGGGCATCGCATTCCACCACATGGTGCAGGTCGTTCTGAACCGGGTGCACCCAGAACTTCACACGACGTTCGCCGTTTTCGGTATAGGGCTCGGTTCGGAACGTGTGCAGACAGGATGTCCTGGCGCCAGTATCCACCTTGGCCTTGATACGCTGGATATCAAGATCAGGCAGCGCCACCCATTCCCGCCACCCCAGACTAACCTTGTTCTCCGCGGCTTTCGGGGGAGTGGTTTTAATGGCTTCAGGTTTTATTGTCGACATCCGGTAATTCCTTTTCTTGCTGTTGTTCCGACCCGACCAGCTGTATGCGGAAAGGTTCGGAATGACTGCCGGCGTAGACACTGGTGTGAGGAAACGGTATTTCAATACCAGCCCCGTCCAGTGCTTTCTTGATAGCGACCATCATGCCGCCTTTACCTTCCAGGAAATCCTCCCGGGCCACCCAGAAGGAAAACTGGAGATCCACAGACGAAGGCCCGAAACCGGTCACCAGCACAAATGGCCGGGGCTCTTCCAGGCAATGCGGATTGGTCTCCGCCAGCCCGAGCAACAGATCCCGCACCCGCTCCACATCTTCAGCGTAGGCGATACCGATCACCAAATCGATCCGCCGGATCGGAAATCGGGACCGGTTCACCACCCGGGTTTTGATCAGGGTTTCATTGGGGATACGCACATACAGGTTGTCCGGTGTTCTCAGCTTTACACTGAGCAGATCAATCGCCACCACCTCACCAATGGTGGCATCCGCTTCGATGACATCGCCTATCTCAAACGGACGCTCCATCACCAGAAACAGGCCACTGATGATGTTGGAAGCCGATGTCTGCGAAGCAAAGCCAATGGCTACCGTGAGAATACCGGCCGCCCCCAGCACCACTTCCAGTGAAAACCCGGCTTCCCGCAGCGCTGCGATAGCAAACAGCACGAAAATCACATAGAACACCAGGCGCCGGATGAGCACCTGGTGGTGCCGTGAAGTGCGGCTTTCGACCAGCCGCCCGACGCTCCGGGCCAGCATGGTACCCAGGAAGATACCCAGCACCAGCAAAAATCCCGCCGCCAGCCACTGCCCCCAGGCAATGCCACTGATCAATTGAATAAACGTAGCCTCAATAGCCTCAATCAACAGAGTTGCTCCTGATTCTGTCAGCCAAACATTCGGTCAAAAGCCCGCACCAGGCGGCGCCCTTTGGCCAGCTTTTCCCGGGGCGGCGCCACCAGTTGGCATTGACCGGCACAGGCGGGTACCGACTGTTCAATATTCAGGCTGGCAGAGTTCATATCGGTTTCACACTCCACCGTGACACCCGGCGTCCACAGCTGTCCACGCTCGTTACGATAAAGGGCCAGCAATGGCGTGGGCAGGCTGAACCTCTCCAGCAGCAGTGACTGCTCACGGCGATTGATAATGGTCACCGGAGTAACGGCCCGCCAGGGACGTTTCGGCACCGCCTCAAGTGCCAGACGACCAAACGTGGAGGAAGCGTAGCAAAGCTCTCCCTCCATGGTGTTACGGCCAAGCCAGGTCATGGAGGGCACGGCCAGCGGGATCTCGGTCAGCTCTGTTTGCCCATCGCCTACACACACTTTCATCCACAAGGAGGTTCCCACGTAAAGCAAACAGCGCCCACCGGCAGGAATGGTCAAAGGCTGGAACGGCCGTATAACCGTGGGACGACAGCCCATAGCGGGGTTGAAACGGACGATACCTTGATCATCCATACGCACAAAACGCTGCACCGGGATAGCAGCGGATGGCACGGTATGGCCCAGGGTTTCCTGCCAATGGAGGGGATCGGAATGAATATCCAGCTTCTCCTCACGCACCTGCCACTCAAGGTCCAGCAGGGTAATCCAGACCCGGGTATGCCCTAGCTGATGTTGCTGTGTCTGGCCGGATGCCAGTTGATAGGGGTGCGCCCAGACACCTTCGCGCTGGCTTTCGGTTTGCTCGGTCATGCCTGCGAAACGGCTCCTTGTTGTCAGCGTGATTCGGTGGCGGCTGGTTTTAACTATAATCCAATCCGGTAGTTGCAGCGAATATACAAGCCTATGATTTTTTGGGTTGTATTTACCCTTATATGCACCCGTCAACGACCTGGATGACCCGATGACACAACTGGTGTGGTTCCGTAATGACCTTCGGCTTGCCGACAACCCTGCCCTGACGGCCGCGTGCCAGTCAGGAGAACCGGTGCGCGCGTGTTTTGTTGTCACCCCTCAGCAATGGCAGGAACACGACTGGTCTGCCGCCCGGGTACGCTTTGTTCTTGAACACGCCAACGCCCTGGCCCGGGAACTGGCTGAGCTTGGCGTTCCACTGACATTCCTGAACGCCGAGCGTTTTTCGGATGGCAGCGATGCGCTGCTGCAGTTCTGCACGGACAGTGACATTGCCGACGTCCATTTCAACGAGGAGTACGGCATTAACGAACGCCGCAGGGATAAAGCACTGCGCGATCGCCTGGTGGATTTCGGCATCCGGGTGAGCAAGTACCGTGATCAGACAGTCGCCCCGGTCGGCCAGATTCTGACCCAGCAGAACGAACCTTATTCGGTGTTTACGCCCTTCTCCCGTCGTTGGCGCAGTTGGATAGAGGAAACACGGCCCACTCTGCACCCCAGGCCCGCCGCGATCGGCAACGCGGTCAAACCCGAACAGACCGACACCCTGCCGGCTCCGTTCAGAGAGGCACCGGAGCCCCTGGTCCCGACGGGAGAGGATGCCGCCCACGAGCAGCTGGAGGCATTTCTGGCGGAGCGCTCCAAGGACTACAAAGATAATCGGGACTTCCCGGCGCTGGATGGCACCAGCCAGCTCTCCCCCTACCTTGCCAATGGCGTGCTCTCCGGGCGCCAGTGCCTGATTGCGGCAAAGCAATCCGGCCTTTCCGGGGAAGGCGTGGAAACCTGGATCAATGAAATCGCCTGGCGGGATTTCTACATCCATATCCTTTATCACTACCCGCGGGTGAGTATGGGGCGTGCGTTCAAGGAGGAAACCGAGGCTCTGGCCTGGAATACGCCGGGCGAGCATTTCGAAGCCTGGAAGGAAGGCCGCACGGGTATCCCTATTGTGGATGCAGCCATGCGCCAGTTGAAAGCCACCGGCTGGATGCACAATCGCCTGCGGATGATCACTGCCATGTTCCTGACCAAGAACCTGTTCATCGACTGGCGGCTTGGTGAAGCCTGGTTTATGCAGAATCTGGTGGATGGCTTTCTGGCGTCTAACAACGGTGGCTGGCAGTGGAGTGCCTCAACGGGTACCGATGCTGCGCCCTACTTTCGGGTGTTCAATCCGGTGACCCAGAGTGAGCGGTTTGATCCTAAGGGGGAGTTTATTCGGAACTGGGTGCCGGAGCTGGCAAAGCTGGACAACAAGCGGATTCATGATCCTTCCAAGGGCGGTGTTATCCCGAAAGGCTACCCCAGACCCATTGTCGATCTGAAAGAGTCCCGTAAAGAGGCCATTGCCAGGTTTCAGGCGCTAAAGGACTGATCATTTGGCGTGTTAACCGCCGTGTCGGGTTGGGAATGCCCTTCCAAAAACCGCTCCTTACGGCACATCCCTGTGGCGCTTCTGCTCCGCCATCCATGGCTCCGCAAATTTTTGGAAGGGCATTCCCAACCCGACACTACTTTGGCGTTAGCCTGCGCATACGGAGCAGTCTGGATCTTTTGCGAGTTTTATTTCTCGCCACTCCATTTGCCAGGCGTCGAGTAGGAGCAAGCGACCGACAAGCGGCCTGCCTACCTCTGAGATTACTTTTATTGCTTCCATGGCCTGAGCCGAGCCGATCATGCCGACTAACGGAGCGATGACGCCGGCTTCTGAGCAGGTCAGGTCTTCGTTGCCCTGTTCAGGATACAGACAGTGGTAACAAGGGCTTTCCGACTGGCGAGGATCGTAAACGGAAAGCTGGCCTTCACCTCTTATTGCAGCACCCGAAACCAGGGGCACTTTCGAAGAAACCGAAGCCCGGTTCAATGCAAACCGGGTGTTGAAGTTGTCCGTGCAGTCCAGCACCAGTGTGGATTCGCTCACCAGCTGGCGCAGATCATCGCCATCCACCCGGCGATTGACTGCGTTAACGGTAATTTCCGGATTGATGGCCCTCACCCGCTCTGCCAGACGCTCGGCTTTTGAATTGCCCAGCCAGCTTTGCTCAAAGGCTATCTGGCGCTGCAGATTTGCCAGCTCGATCTGGTCATCGTCAACCAGAGTCAGGTGGCCAACACCTGCGGCGCCCAGGTAGAGGGCCACAGGACACCCCAGGCCGCCAGCGCCGATAACCAGTACATGGGCGGCTTTGAGTTTTTCCTGGCCGGCGATGTCGAACCGGGGCATCAGGATTTGCCGGCTGTAGCGGAGGAGTTCTTCGTCGCTGAGCATAGTTGTTCTCGCTATTGGTCGCTGGCCGGTTTTCGGGCCAGGGTCATGCGATCATTGCCGCCGTAATCTTTGCGGGTTTCTATGTTGCGCCATCCGGCTTTGGCAAACAAATCCCGTACGGCGCTGCCCTGGTCGTAGCCATGCTCCAGCAGCATCCAGCCATTGGTATTGAGCCATTTCAGTCCTTCGGTCACCAGCAGGCGAATATCGTCCAGGCCGTCGTCTCCGGCCACAAGGGCAGATTCAGGCTCGAAGCGCACATCGCCTTCCCTTAAATGTCGGTCGCTGGCCGGTATATACGGTGGATTGGAAATCAGAAGGTCGAAAGTACCGGCGGGAATCTGGTCAAACCAGTGGCTCTTTACCACGGTAATGGGCAGGCTCAGGCGCTGGCTGTTTTCCCGGGCCAGGGCGACCGCGTCTTCAACACGGTCACTGGCCATAATCTGCCAGCCAGGCTGTTCACTGGCCAGAGCCAGCGCGATAGCACCGGTCCCGGTGCCGAGGTCCAGCACGCTTGCGCTGGCAGGTAATTCCAGCGAAAGCCCGGCCTCTACCACGCACTCCGTATCTGGCCGGGGGATCAGGGTGGACGGACTGACTTTCAGAGGGAGAGACCAGAACTCCTGCTCCCCCAGCAGATAGGCAACGGGTTGGCCGCTGGCACGCTCGCCCACCAACGCGAAGAACCGCTCTGCCTGCTCCACCGGCACGTCCCGCTCCGGCCACGCCCGGAAACTGGTGCGGGTCAGGCCGGTGATATGGCTCAACAGGAGTTCGGCATCCAGCCTGGGAGATTCACCACCAATCCGGCCTGCCGCTTCTCTCAGCAGGGCCTCACAGGTGAGCGAACATTCACTGTTGCTCATTGGCCATATCTGCCAGCAGTTCCGCCTGGTGTTCCTGCTGCAAGGGAACCACCACGGCGTCCAGATCTCCGGCAATCACTTCGTCGAGCTTGTACAGAGTCAGGTTGATACGATGATCCGTTACCCGGCCCTGAGGGAAGTTGTAGGTGCGGATACGTTCGGAACGATCACCGCTGCCCACCAGGCTCTTGCGGGTTTCCGCCATGCTCTTCTGCTGCTTTTCCAGCTCGGCATTCTGAAGGCGGGAGGCCAGCAGGCTCAGGGCCTTGGCGCGGTTCTTGTGCTGGGAACGTTCTTCCTGGCATTCCACCACAATACCCGTGGGCAGGTGGGTAATACGGATCGCCGAGTCAGTTTTGTTCACGTGCTGACCACCGGCACCGGAGGAGCGGAAGGTATCCACCCGCAGGTCGGCCTTGTTGATCTCGACTGCTTCGGCTTCGTCGGCCTCCGGCATCACGGCAACCGTGCAGGCCGAGGTGTGAATGCGGCCCTGGGATTCGGTTTCCGGCACTCTCTGCACCCGGTGCGCACCGGATTCAAATTTCAGGGTGCCATAAACGCCATCGCCAGAGAGGCGGGCGATGATTTCCTTGAAACCGCCGTGCTCCCCTTCATTTTCGCTGAGCACCTCGACCTGCCACCGGCGTTTCTCGGCATAGCGGGAATACATGCGAAACAGGTCGCCGGCAAAGATAGCGGCTTCATCGCCCCCGGTGCCGGCACGGATTTCCAGAAACACATTCTTGGTGTCATTGGGGTCTTTGGGCAGCATTAAACGCTGCAATTCTTCGTCCAGCTCTTCACTGCGAGCCCGGGCACTGGCCAGCTCCTCTTCGGCCATTTCCCGCATGTCTGCATCGCCGTCTTTGGCCAGCTCCGTGGCCGCATCGATGTCCTCCAGAGACTGTCGCCAAGCCTGAAAACACTTGACCACCGGTTCAATCTCGGCGAATTCACGGGACAGGTCCCGGAATTTATCCTGATTGGCAATCACCGATGCATCACTCAGCAACGCGTTCACCTCCTCGAACCGTTCAACAAGCTGTTCGAGGCGGGACTGGATGGATGGTTTCATAGTTTTTCCGTGGTGGTGGGCTCGTCAGCTTCCAGTGCGTCCAGCTGGTAAAGCTCCCTCAGGCATTCGGTCACTTCGGTACGGCCTTCGGCCATCGCCTTGCGTACCTGAACCGAGGGTTGGTGCAGAAGTTTGTTGGTCAGGCCCCGCGCCAGTGAGCGCAGAGCCGTCTCAGGATCAGTGCCGTTGCGCAGGGCGCGCAGGGCTTTCTCGGTTTCCGCATCACGCAGCAATTCTGCACGCTGACGGAACACCTTGAGGGTGGAAACCGCATCCAGGGCACGCAGCTGATCCAGAAAATCCTGAACGCCACTGCTGATCAGGTTTTCCGCCTCCCGGGCCGCGCCTTCCCGGGAACGAATATTCTCTTCAATCACCTGGCGCAGGTCGTCTACGGTATAGAGGTAGACATCGGCCAGCGAGGCCACTTCCGGTTCAATATCCCGGGGCACGGCGATATCGACCATGAAATAGGGCCGGTGCTTGCGCTTCTTCAACGCCCTTTCCACCGCGCCTTTGCCCAGAATGGGCAAGGGGCTGGCGGTGGAGGAAATCACGATATCCACGTCGGAAAGATGATCCGGAATTTCCGACAGCAGAATGCCTTTACCACCGTGGGCTTCTGCCAGCGCCTGGGCCTTCTCCAGTGTACGGTTGGCCACCAGGAAACTGCGCACACCGGCTTCTGCCAGGTGCCTGGCGACCAGTTCAATGGTTTTCCCGGCACCAATCAGCAGCGCCTTGTTGCGGGACATGTCCGCAAAAATGTGGTGCGCCATGCTGACCGAGGCATAGGCAACCGACACCGGGTTTTCACCAATGGCCGTCTGGGTGCGTACCCGCTTGGCTACTGAAAAGGTCTGCTCGAACAACCGGGACAGGAAGGAACCGGTGGCGCTGTGTTCCCGCGCCAGGGCATAGGCATCCTTGAGCTGGCCCAGAATCTGCGGTTCGCCCAACACCATGGAATCCAGGCCAGCGGCCACCCGCATCATATGGCGCACCGCATCGGAATCCCGATGCACATAGAGCACGTTTTCAAGGTCGGCCACATCCAGCTCGTGGAACCCGGCCAGCCAGCGCAACACCGAGGGGGCACAGTCGTCATCGCCGGCCAGATAGAGTTCCGTCCGGTTGCAGGTGGACAGGATAGCCGCCTCGCTGGCACCGGAGGCAGCACGGAGTTCTGAAAAGGCCTCGGCCATTCGCTCCGGCGTGAACGCCACACGCTCGCGGATCTCCACGGGTGCGGTGCGATGGTTGATTCCCAGCGTTACTAGTGCCATTTGGAGTACAGAAAACCCTGCCCTGATTATGGATAATCACTCGCCATTCTACCGGGGCAACTGCTCAGTCGCCACCCGAAAACCCGTCGCCTTCGGCAAGTGCGGACAGGTTGGGCAAGTTCAGACGCTTATGCCATTATAGGGCCTTGGCCGTGGCCGCAACCCGATCTGCCTCAATTACCGGGCAGAAAACGGTTTTCACAGACCTATCGCCGATAGCACACAGGAAGTTGCATGCAAAAATCCGCACCGTATCTGGTTACCTGCCTGTTGGGACTCACTCTCGTCACACTTCCGGGCTGCGCCGTATTTTCTGGTACCCCAGAACCCGCCGATGAGGTAACCGGGACCGATACCCCCGCAGCTACCCCGCCTGCCACGCCCATCAACTATGCCGAATTCGAACCGGAAGTGCTTTACCAGCTTCTGTCGGCTGAAGTGGCAGGCCAGCGTGGCCGTTACGATGTCACCCTGGTCAATTACCTCCAGGCTGCGAAAACCTCACGGGACACCGGCGTGATTGAGCGGGCCATGCGGATCGCCCAGTCTCTGAATGCAGACAATGCCCAGCAACAGCTGGCTACACTCTGGCTGGACGTGGACCCCGACAATCTGGAAGCACATCGGATATCGGCCATTCAGGCGGTCAAGCGCCAGAAACTGGAAAACGCCCTGTTCCATATGGAGCAGATCATGGACCAGGGAGAAGATGCGGATTTTGACAGCCTCGCTGCCATGGCCGCGGGACTGCCGCCCGCGCAGCAACAGGAGCTGTTGACGCTTTACAGTCAACTGGCAGTCAAGCACCCGGATAACCCCGAACTGCAGTACAGCATTGCCCTGCTGCAGAAAATAACTGGCACCCCGACCGTCGCCCTCCGGCAGATCAACCAGTTGCTTGAGCAAGAGCCTAGCTTTCAGCCGGCCATCATCCTCAAGGGCGACCTGCTCTACCAGACCGGGCAGAAACGTGAGGCACTGAATTACCTGACCACCAACACCCGGCGCTTCCCGGCCAACCGCCAGATGGGCACCCTCTATGGCCGCATGCTGATTAACGAGGGAGAGCTGCAGGCGGCCCAGGACGAATTTGAACGGCTGGTAAAACGCTATCCGGACACCCCGGGACTAAGACTCTCACACGCCCTGGTCGCCCTGGAAAACCAGCAACCCGCACTGGCCCGGGAGGAACTGACCCGCCTGATCGAGCAGGGCCACCATGAAGATGAAGCCAGCTACTACCTGGGACGCATTGAGGAAGATGCCGGCAATACCGACCAGGCGATCGAGTACTACCAGAGCGTGCAACGGGGAAACTATTTCTTCCCGTCGCTGGCCCGTGCCAGCGAACTGCAGGCCCAGGCCGGCGAACTGGACCAGGCCATTGCCCATATCCAGAACCTGCGCGAGCGAGCCCCTGATCACGCCGAGAAATTCTGGCTGCTGGAGGTGAATCTGCTGATCGATCAGGAGCGGAATGAGCAAGCCCTTGCCGCAGCCGATGCTGCACTGGAAAGCTACCCGAACAACGTTGAACTTCGCTATGCGCGGGCCATGCTACAGGACACCATGGGAGAACCGGCTGGCGCAGAGCAGGATTTGAAAACCATCCTCGAACTGCAACCGGACAATGCCGTTGCCCTGAACGCCCTGGGCTACATTCTGACGGTACGTACTGATCGCCTGGATGAAGCCCGCGGTTATATTGAGAAAGCCATCGCGCTGGACCCGGAAAACCCGGCCATTCTCGACAGCATGGGATGGATACTGTTCCGCCAGGGCGAAACGAATCAGGCCC
Organism: Marinobacter sp. tcs-11; assembly: GCF_002049515.1. NCBI lineage: Bacteria > Pseudomonadati > Pseudomonadota > Gammaproteobacteria > Pseudomonadales > Marinobacteraceae > Marinobacter > Marinobacter sp. tcs-11. The sequence continues at coordinate 109,725 of NZ_LLYU01000006.1, forward strand.
TCGACTTTCTGGCCCGCGCCTGGGAAGCCTACCCGGACCCGGAAGTAGCGGCACACTATGGCGAAGTCCTGTGGGTAACCGGCAATGAAGAACAGGCACGTATCATCTGGGAAGAAGGGCTGGATCAGAACCCGGACCATGAAATTCTTCGGGAAACCATCGACCGGCTGACCAGTGATGGGGCTGACCAATGATCCGAAGATTACTTGGCATGGCATTGCTAACCGCTGCCATGACCGGCTGCACCACCATCCAGCTGGAACCTTTGCCCGAGGGCATGACCAACCAGCCGCCCGCCGACTGGGCCGAGCGCAGCAACCACCTGAGCCGCTTTGACCAATGGCAACTGAGAGGAAAGCTGGCGGTAAAACAACCCTCAGACAGCGGCACTGCCATTATCAATGGCTGGCGCCAGCAGGGTGAACGCTACGACCTCTCGCTGTCATCCTCATTTCTGGGCATGGGCACAACACGACTCACGGGCGTTCCGGGCTTCATAGAATTGACTCTGGCCAATGGTGAGACCTACCAGTCCTCAGACCCGGAAACCCTGGTGGCCGCCGCTACAGGGTGGAACCTGCCCATCGACAACCTCGCCTGGTGGGTTAGAGGATTGCCGGCGCCGGAGGGTGATTTCCGCCTGCTGTTCGACGAACAGCACCAACTGGCCATCTTGCGGCAGGATGGCTGGGAAATTCGCTATGACCGCTGGCAGCCATTCATTGACAGCCTGCCCGCGCTTCCTGCCCGGATCACAGCCCTGAACGGCGACAAACGGGTACGCGTGGTCATCAGCGAATGGCAACAAGAGGACTGAGTATTGTTAACCCGGATTACCCTGCCCTCACCCGCCAAACTCAACCTGTTCCTGCATATCGTTGGCCGGCGCCTGGACGGATACCACGAGCTCCAGACCCTGTTCCAGTTTCTGGACTATGGCGACGAACTCACGTTCACACTGACTCCGGAGCAGCCCGGCATACGACTGGCAGAACCCGTACCAGGTGTTCCGGACAGTGACAACCTGGTGATCAGGGCAGCCAAAGCCCTGGCCGCAACCACCGAGAACACGCTCCCCGGCGTTACCATTCACATCCACAAGCGCTTGCCCATGGGCGGCGGCCTGGGTGGCGGCAGCTCCAACGCCGCAACCACCCTGCTTGCAATGAACCGCCTCTGGGGACTGAATCTGGGCGAAGACCAGCTTGCAGAAATCGGCCTGCGCCTGGGCGCCGATGTGCCAGTATTTGTGCGTGGCCATGCAGCCTTTGGCGAGGGTGTCGGCGAAAAACTGACCCCCACAAACCCGCCGGAAGACTGGTTTGTGGTGCTCAAACCCGAGTGCAACATCAGCACCGGAAAGATTTTTTCAGCCGAAGGGTTGACAAGGGACACACCAAAAATCAAAATACGCCCCGCTTTTGAGGGAGACGCCTCGAGGTACCGAAACGACTGTGAGGATGTAGTTCGAAAACTGTATCCTGAGGTTAACCAGAGCCTGGAGTGGCTTTCACAATTCGGACCTGCAAGATTAACCGGAACCGGGGCTTGCATTTTTGGACGTTTCCCGACAGAATCCGCAGCCCGGATTATCTGGGAAAGCAAACCCTCCGGCATCACGGGGTTCGTAGCTAAAGGGGTGAACCATTCACCTCTGCACAAAAAGCTGACAGAGCTGAAATGATGCCAAAAAAGCACGATGATATTGGGGTGTCGCCAAGTGGTAAGGCAACGGGTTTTGATCCCGTCATGCGCAGGTTCGAATCCTGCCACCCCAGCCACCTTTCTCCCGCTTCTTCTGAATCAAACGCCGATACTGAGAAGGATGCTGTCGTGTCCAAATTGATGATTTTCGCTGGCAATGCCAACCCCGAACTTGCGCGTGATATTGCCAGAAAACTCCATATTCCCATGGGCCAGGCCACTGTAGGCCGCTTCAGCGATGGCGAGACCACCGTTGAAATCAATGAGAATGTTCGTGGTCACGACGTTTTCATTATCCAGCCCACCTGCTACCCCACCAACGACAACCTGATGGAACTGATCGTGATGGCTGACGCCCTGCGTCGTGCATCCGCCACACGAATCACCGCCGTTATTCCTTACTACGGCTACGCCCGTCAGGATCGTCGCGTTCGCTCTACCCGGGTAGCCATCAGCGCCAAAGTGGTCGCCGACATGATCTCCAGCATTGGCGTGGATCGTGTGCTGACCGTAGACCTGCACGCCGACCAGATTCAGGGCTTCTTCGATATCCCGGTGGACAACATCTACGCCACCCCGGTACTGCTTGAAGACATTGAAAAACAGCGGTTCGAGAACTTTGTCGTCGTATCTCCGGACGTAGGCGGCGTTGTCCGCGCCCGCGCTGTTGCCAAGCGCCTGGATGATGCCGACCTGGCCATTATCGACAAGCGTCGCCCCAAGGCCAACGTTTCCCAGGTAATGCACATCATCGGTGACGTCCGCGACAAGACCTGCATCCTGGTGGATGACATCGTCGACACCGCCGGCACACTGTGCAAAGCCGCCAACGCGCTCAAAGAGCACGGCGCCTCCCGCGTGGTTGCCTACATTACTCACCCGGTACTTTCCGGCCCGGCCATCGAGAACATCAACAACTCGGAGCTGGACGAACTGGTGGTGTGCGACACCATCCCGCTGGGTGACAAAGCCAAAAATTGTGATAGAATCCGCCCCCTCAGCATGGCTGGGCTGCTCGCCGAATCCATTCGCCGCGTGAGCAACGAAGAGTCCATCAGTGCCATGTTCGAGAACGTCTGAACAGCCTTATCGCTGTAACCCTCAGACTTAAAGGCAGTTTCCGGGTCGGGAGTCCAACAGGGCTCCCGACTCTTTTAGTCGATCGGAAAACTCCGGTCTTTTTGAAATGCTCATCTGTTCAGAGCCTGGTCGCGGGCCGCTCAGATGACCAACGAGGTAATTACCATGTCTCAGGATTTTGTTATTGAAGCATTTCCTCGTGACGATCAGGGGAAAGGTGCGAGCCGCCGCCTGCGTCGCGAAGAGCGTAAGATTCCGGCCATCATCTACGGTGGCGGCAAAGACGCAACTCCGGTCGCCATCTGGCACAATGAACTTAAAAAGGCCATCGAAAATGAAGCCTTCTTCTCTCACATCCTGACCGTCGACATTCAGGGCAAAAAAGAGAGCGTGATCCTGAAGGATCTGCAGCGTCATCCGTACAAGCCCATCCTGACTCACGCCGACTTCCTGCGCGTTGACAAGGACCACGAGATTCACGTTAACGTACCGTTGCACTTCATCAACGAAGACACAGCTCCGGCCGTGAAACTCCAGGGTGGCATTGTTTCCCACACCATGACCGAAGTTGAAGTGATCTGTCTGCCGCAGGACCTGCCCGAGTTCATCGAAGTCGACCTGAACGAAGTCGAGATGGACCAGGTAGTTCACCTGAGCGACCTGAAACTGCCGAAAGGCGTTAAAGTTGCCGCTCTGCAGCAGGGCGAAGACCACGACCTGCCAGTTGCCTCTATCCACAAGCCGAAAGGCGCCAAGGCGGACGACGCTGAAGGCGAGGAAGGCGAAGAAGGCGGCGAGGAGTAATAACTCCGGGGGCAACGGCGAATGGCACAGGATATTGTCATGGTGGTTGGACTGGGAAATCCCGGTTCCGACTACGAGAATACCCGCCACAACGCCGGCGCCCTGTTCGTCGAAGCGCTGGCCCGCGAAGCGGGTCAGACGCTCCGTCCCGAAAAGAAGTACCACGGGCTATACACCCGCATTCAGTGGCAGGGCCTGGACCTGCACTTACTGAACCCCAGCACCTTTATGAACCGCAGCGGCACTGCCATCAAGGCCCTGGCGGACTTCTTCAAGATCTCCCCTGAACAGATTCTGGTTGCCCACGACGAGCTTGACCTGCCTCCCGGCACGGCCAAACTCAAGAAAGGCGGCGGCCACGGCGGCCACAACGGGCTGCGCGACACCATCGCCCATCTGGGCACCAACGATTTCCAGCGCCTGCGCCTTGGCATAGGCCACCCCGGCGACAGCCGCAAAGTCACCGGTTTTGTACTGGGCCGACTGGGCAAACAGGAAACCGAACAATTGACCGCCGTGTTTGACGAAGTCATGCGGGTATTACCGGATGCCGCCAACGGCAAACTGGCTGCCGCCATGAACCGTTTGCACAGCTTCAAACCAACGCCCTGAGCAAGGCACATCCCCTTACTCGCACCCTTACCGATACACCGGTATAATCCGCCCAAATTTTTCAGTTCCAGCAGAGGCATTCCATGGGATTTAACTGCGGCATCGTCGGCCTTCCAAACGTCGGCAAATCCACCCTGTTCAACGCACTGACCAAAGCCGGCATCGGCGCGGAAAACTTCCCGTTCTGCACCATCGAGCCGAACGCCGGCGTGGTGGCCATGCCAGACCCGCGCCTCACCAAACTGGCGGAGATCGTCAAGCCGGAACGGGTGGTGCCCACCACCATGGAGTTCGTCGACATCGCCGGCCTGGTCGCCGGCGCCTCCAAGGGCGAAGGCCTGGGCAACCAGTTCCTGGCCAACATCCGCCAGACCGATGCCATTGCTCACGTGGTGCGCTGCTTTGAAGACGGAAACGTCATCCACGTGGCCAACAAGGTAGATCCTGCTTCCGACATCGAAGTGATCAACACCGAGCTGGCCCTGGCCGATCTCGACACCGTAGAGAAAGCCATCAAACGCGTCCAGCGCGTCGCCAAGAGTGGCGACAAAGAAGCCAAGGCCCAACTGGAAATGTTTGAAAAACTGTTGCCGGTACTGAACGAAGGCAAGCCAGTGCGCAGCATGGGCCTGGACAAAGACCAGATGGCACTGATTCGCGAGCTTTGCCTGCTTACCGTCAAACCCACCATGTACATCGCCAACGTGAACGAAGACGGCTTCGAGAACAATCCCCACCTGGACAAGGTGCGTGAGATTGCCGCTTCTGAAAACGCAGTCGTGGTACCCATCTGCAACAAGCTGGAAGCCGAGATCTCTGAACTGGAAGACGAAGAGAAATCCATGTTCCTGGACGAAATGGGCATGGAAGAACCTGGGCTGGACCGTGTGATCCGCGCCGGTTACGGCCTGCTTGGCTTGCAAACGTACTTTACCGCCGGCGTGAAGGAAGTGCGTGCCTGGACCGTCAGAATCGGCGCCACAGCCCCTCAGGCGGCTGGCGTTATCCACACCGACTTCGAACGCGGCTTCATCCGGGCTGAGGTGGTGAGCTACGACGATTTCGTGCAGTACAACGGCGAAGCCGGCGCAAAAGATGCCGGCAAATGGCGCCTGGAGGGCAAGGATTACATCGTCAAAGACGGCGATGTTATTCACTTCCGGTTCAACGTGTAATTTTCGGTATTTTTTGGCCGTAAAGCCTTGACAGGCCGAGCCCAAATACCGAAAATACGCGCCTCGTTTGGGGCGTGTCCCGAAGCGAAATGGCAAGGTAGCTCAGTTGGTTAGAGCACAGCACTCATAATGCTGGGGTCGGCGGTTCGACTCCGCCCCTTGCTACCAGAATTCAAAGGGTTACAGCTCACGCTGTAGCCCTTTTTTTGTGGCTGTCCCCTTTTTGACCCCCGGTTGCCCACAACAACTTTGCCGGCGCTATTGCACCCCGAAACACACTGTCAATCACGGTCAGTGAATGCCGGATGGAGAAGCTATTGAGGATGCTTCCGCTCTGAACATAAAGACCAGTTCAGAATCAGATAGCCGCCATCAGAGACGGTTAGTCGGGGACTGTCAGTATCAGCGGGCAAAAGAACCTGGTGAGCGTCCCCTTTTAAGAGCAACGAGAAAGAAACAAATCCCTTTGGACGACACGCCTGCTTCCAATGCAGAAGTACCAGGCTCCGCAATAGAGCATTCTCAACGACACCGCGATGCGAACTGACTAGAACCCCAAATAACGGTGCAGCAGCAGCTCCTGATACTGATCAATGTGTTTGCTGTTGATTTCAACTATCCGGCCTTTCGCACTGAGGCGATCAAAGCATTCGTCAAACTGAGTGGCAAGCTCCTCACTTCGGAAAACCATTTTGTAAGGAGTCGGATTAAAAACCGGATAGAATACAAAATCGTCCAGCTCTTTTGGCCAACTCCCCCCAAAACGACGGTCTGAACGGATCCGCCTGTCCAGAGTAGCCACCACAAGACCGTCGGCAAGAATGACATCAACGCGGCCCATTAACTGCATCCGGGCGTGGATCGTCTGGTCAGTCACCTCCAGCAACAGCTCAAACTCATCCACGCGATCAGATAGTCTGAGTATGTCGATGCCATTCTGAAACGTAACCGCTCTTAACCCTGCCAGATCATCAATTGACGTTATGGGGCCAACCACCGACGCGTTATAGAAAGCGCCGTTGTGGTACCAGATATAGGCAGACGTGGAGAAGCCCGGTATGTCCAAAGATAGCGGGACGGTCATAACGGCATCGGCGGCACTCAGGTCGCGAAAAGTGCGGATGTGGCGACCGAAGGGCTGGTAGACAAATTCGGCTTCCCAGCCGCAGGCCTCAAGCGCAGCATTCACCAATTCTACATCTCGGCCACTTTCTCCTGGCTCCGACATCCCGGGTATGTCGGGCGCCATGACGATGAGGGGAGCCAGTGGGAACGTGTCTGACTTCACTGCACCAGGAATCAACAGCAGAACATAGAAGAGAAAACGGTACAGAGAGTCTGATATCAAGGGATAGGCCACCGGTAAACAGTTTATGCCGCTACCGAATACAGTACTTCTTTTTGAACGATTGCTCCACAAAAAAGGATAGAATCAGGGTCAGCCATTACTCGCGGTCATCATAGGATTCGCAATCACGAACAGCTTTGCGGAATTCCGGTGTCAATCGCCCCGCACCGAAGCGATGAGACACATACAACGAAAGATCTACCCACGCCGCGGTTCGCACGTAGAACGGCTTTTCATACCCCGCCATCAAATGGTCGATAAGAACCGCCGGTAAAACCACGATATCAGCGCGGCCAAGCTTCACCATATCAACGGCCTGCTTCCATTCAGCCACCATGACCGCACTGGCGTTGTCTCCCTGAAGAAACTGGTTGCCTATGAACCGACGCACAAAGGCATAACGCAGGCCGGACACCTGGCGCAAAGGCGGATATTGCTCCAAAAACAGATACACGTACTCGGTCTGGAACAGCCTGCCACCAAAATCGGCATATTGGTCGCGGTCTGCCGTTTGCACAAGAGGTAACCCAATCGCTAATTCTCCCTTCTCCAACTGAAAGAGAATTCTCGCCAGCGGCATCTCGATAAACTGGAAGTTTCCTTCCACGCGATCAAAGACGCAGCGGTAAATGTCGGCAAAGCGGCCAACCAGCGAGCCGTTCTCAACGCCAATTTCCCGCGGGATCCCCTCAAAAACACCAACGGGATAGACGGTCTTATCAGTTACGGCACCCGATAATGAAGGTATAGTGAGAAAGTAGATTAAAACCGGCGCAAGCCAGTGCGGTATCCTGCCCATGTGAGCTGCTCCCTGCCCGTGCAAATCGAACGGTGGTTTCAGGGTAGTACAGAAATGCCCTGTCTGCCGGCAACACGCTGATCGAACTAACCTCTTCAATACCTGTGCAAAGTGACTATGCCAAAACGGAATACCGGAAAATTCGAGCCAATCGCTTCTTTCTTTGACACTCATTACCTTCAGCCGGGGAAGCTTCCTGGAATGGTTACCCTGGTAGCCCGGCATGGCGAGATTCTGTGGTGTCACGCCCAGGGCCTGCGGGATGTGGAGAGAAACTTACCGATGAACCGGGACACCCTGTTCCGCGTGTACTCCATGACCAAACCCGTCACCAGTATTGCCATGATGCAGTTGTACGAGCAGGGCAAGTTCCTGCTTAACGACCCGGTCCACAAATACATTCCAGGCTGGCGCAATCTACGCGTCTACAAGGGAGGCCGTTATCCGGATTTCGAGACCGAACCCGCGGCCTCAGTCATGACCATCCGGGATCTGATGACCCACACCTCCGGGCTGACCTATGGCTTCACCGAGCGAACCGAGGTGGATGCCGCCTACCGCAAGCTGAAACTGGATGGCAGCACCATTCTGACTCTGGACAAGCTGGTCGACCGGCTGGCCGAGTTACCGCTGGAGTTCTCTCCCGGTACCGCGTGGAACTATTCTGTGTCTACCGATGTCCTGGGCTACCTGGTTGAGCTGCTCTCCGGCCAGTCTCTGGACAGCTACTTTCAGGAGCACATCTTTGGCCCCCTGGGCATGACCGATACCGGATTTCATGTGCGACCGGACCAGAGGGAACGCTTTGCCGCCTGCTATCTGTACCAATCCGGTAATACCATGAAACTCCAGGATGATCCGGAGCGGTCGCGCTATCTGAAGGAACCAAAATTCCTGTCGGGTGGCGGCGGGCTGGTCTCCACCATAGATGATTATTTCCGCTTCGCCCAGGCCCTGTGCCAGGGTGGCGAATATCAGGGCCAGCGCATCATCGGCCGCAAAACCCTGGAGTTTATGCGCCTGAACCACCTGCCGGACGGCCAGGATCTCCCTGCCCTGTCTATTGGCGGCTTCACTGAAACACCTTATGCCGGCAGCGGCTTCGGATTAGGGTTCTCGGTCAAAACCGATATCGCCAAATCCGCCACGATTGGTTCGCCGGGGGAATTCGGCTGGGGCGGCCTGGCCAGCACCAGCTTCTTTATCGACCCGGTGGAAGATCTGGTGGTGATTTTCATGACCCAGCTGATGCCGTCTTCGTCCTATCCCATCCGACAAGAGCTCAGAGCTCTGGTATACGGCGCCCTGGACTGACTCCGCCCTCTGCCTTATATCGGTATAACCGCCGGAACTGTGCCGAAGCCCGAATGCCTGTGGCATACTCGGCTCCTTAAACCAATAACGAACAATCCACCAGCAAGGAATGTTGTGATGAAACCAGCTACTCTCGCGTTGCACGCCGGCTTCAAGAGCGACCCGACCACCAAGGCCGCCACCACGCCCATTTACCAGACCACGTCTTACACCTTCGACGACACCCAGCATGGTGCCGACCTGTTTGACCTGAAGGTACAGGGCAACATCTATACCCGCATCATGAACCCCACCAACGCGGTTCTGGAAGAGCGTATGGCAGCGCTGGAAGGTGGTATTGGCGCACTGGCAGTAGCGTCCGGCATGGCGGCCATTACCTATGCCCTGCAAACCATCTGCAAGGTGGGCAACAACATTGTCAGCACCAGCCAGCTGTACGGCGGCACCTACAACCTGTTTGCCCACTCGCTGCCCAACCAGGGCATCGAATGCAAGATGGTGCCCCACGATGATTTCGCGGCGGTAGAGAACGCCATCGACGACCAGACCCGGGCGCTGTTCTGTGAATCTATCGGCAACCCGGCCGGTAATGTGGTGGATATCCAGAAGTGGGCCGAGATTGCCCACAAGCACGGCATTCCGCTGATTGTCGATAACACTGTCGCCACGCCGTTTCTGTGCCGCCCGTTCGAGCATGGCGCGGATATCGTGATTCACTCGCTGACCAAGTACATCGGCGGCCACGGCACCACGGTGGCGGGTGTTGTGGTGGACTCCGGCAAGTTCGACTGGAAGGCCAGCGCCGACAAGTTCCCGATGATGAACCAGCCCGACCCCTCCTACCATGGCGTGGTTTACACCGAAGCCCTGGGCGAAGCCGCTTTTATCGGCCGCTGTCGGGTGGTACCGCTTCGCAACACCGGCTCCGCCCTGTCGCCGTTTAATTCGTTCCTGATCATGCAGGGGCTGGAAACCCTGGCCCTGCGCATGGAACGCCACTGCGACAACGCCCAGAAGGTTGCCCAGTTCCTGCAGGATCATCCCGCCGTGGAATGGGTCAACTACGCCGGCCTGCCGAACAGCCCCTATAAGGCGACCTGCGACAAGATCTGTGGCGGCAAGGCCTCCGGTATTCTCAGCTTCGGTATTAAAGGCGGCCGCGAAGCCGGCGCCAAATTCATCGATGCCCTGGATCTGATCCTGCGACTGGTGAACATTGGCGACGCCAAGTCCCTGGCTTGCCATCCGGCCACCACTACCCACCGCCAGCTCAATGCTGACGAGCTGAAAAGTGCGGGGGTCAGCGAAGACCTTGTACGGCTGTCGATCGGCATTGAAGATGCCGACGATATCATCGCCGATATCACTCAGGCCCTGGAAAAATCCCAGGCTTGATTTCCCTCAACCGGGTACGACCAAAGTCGTGCCCGGTAACCCCGTGATTGCCCCTACCTGCCTTGTAACTGCCCTGCCTGCCGATTACTCTTAAAGGTTCACCACACCCTTATCCGAGAGTTCCTGGCCAATGAGCGAAAGCGCAAAGCCCCGCATTACCAGTGGTTCCAAATTCCGTAACGAACACGGCTTCTCCGCCATCAAGGACGGCGTCAAGCGTTCATCATCAAACACGGAAGGCAAATCTCTGGAGCGCAAGCCGAAATGGCTGAGGGCGCGCATGCCGGGTGGCGAGCGCTACGATGCCGTGCGCCGGAACGTAACCGAGCACCGGCTGAGCACCGTCTGCCAGGAATCACATTGCCCCAACATTGGCGAATGCTGGACCAACGGCACTGCCACCATCATGGTGATGGGCTCTGTGTGCACCCGGGCCTGCAAATTCTGCGCAGTCGACACCGGCAACCCGAAAGGCTGGCTTGACCCGGAAGAGCCTGAAAACACCGCCAAGTCTGTGGAACTGATGGGCCTGCGCTACATCGTGCTGACGTCGGTAGATCGTGACGACTTGCCCGACGGCGGCGCCGCGCACTACGCGGCCTGTGTCTCGGCCATCAAACAGCGTACCCCGGAGGTGGCGGTAGAAGCCCTGACCCCGGACTTTGATGCAGTAATGAGCGACGTGGAAAAAGTGGTGGATTCCGGACTGGACGTTTTCGCCCAGAACGTGGAAACCGTCAAGCGCCTGACCAGTCGTGTGCGAGACCCCCGTGCCGGTTACGAAAAAACCCTGAGCGTACTGGCCCACGCCAAGAAACATCGGCCAGATGTGCTCACCAAAACCAGCCTGATGCTGGGTCTGGGTGAAACCGAAGAGGAAATCCTTGAAACCATGGATGATCTGCGCGCCATTGGTGTGGATATTCTCACCCTGGGTCAGTACCTGCGCCCCACGCCGAACCACCTGCCGGTGGAGCGCTACGTCACCCCGGAAGAATTCAACCGTTACCGCGACATTGGTCTGGAAAAAGGTTTCATGGAAGTGCCGTCCGGCCCCATGGTTCGCTCCAGCTACCGGGCCGACCGGGTATTCGACAAGAACAATCTGGGCCTGAGCGTGCCGGAGGTTCCCGTGCCCGACAAGGCGATGCAGATTCCGGTCAAGGCCGTTGACTGAGAGCTGCCAATGCTGACCCTGTTGCGAAATATCCGGCTGAAGTACAAATTCTGGTTGCTGAATATTCTCGTGTTTGCGGTGCTGTGTCTGCTGGTGCTCTATGCCATGCAGGTGATTGCAGGCCAGACCGAATCCAGCTTCAGCCAGGTTTTTGCAGACACCGCGCCGGGCTTTGCACTGATCGTGGCGGTGCTCATGGCGCTGGAGATGGCCGGTTCCCAGCTGCTGATTTCCTTTATCGAACGCCATGTTAACCGGCTCAAGAACACCATGGTTGCGGTGCAGACCAGCGGCGACCTGAGCCGTCGGGCCGACGTCGACTCCCGGGATGAAATTGGCGAAATGGCCGCTGCCTTCAATGCGATGCAGGATCGTACATCTGATGTCGTTCGCAGTATGAAAACGGCCACCGAGCACCTGCACCAGGAGGTCGAATCTCTCACCCAGCGGGCCGCCGCACGCAGGGACAGCCTCACGCGGCAACAGGAAGGCGCCAACCGCTCAGCCGAATCCGTTGAGGCCATGCTGCAAAGCTTTGTCGGCATTGCCGAACAGGCAGGCATTGCCAAAACCCTGTCAACAGAAGCCCGGGAAACTGCGGTAAATGGCAGCCAACGGGTCAGCCAGAGCGCCGACAGCATTCGCAGGCTGGCGAGTGTGGTTCGCCAGTCTGCTGGCAGCGTACAGTCACTGGCCGAAAACAGCCATGAGATTGGCCAGACCATTACCGAAATCAAGGGCATTGCCGAGCAAACCAACCTGCTGGCCCTCAATGCCGCCATAGAAGCCGCCCGCGCGGGCGAACAGGGCCGGGGCTTTGCGGTGGTTGCCGAAGAAGTCCGTAACCTGGCGCGCCGGGTTCAGGACTCTACCGACCAGATCCAGACCACCCTGGATCGCCTGTTGGCCTCCATGAATACCGCTGTCGAACAGATGACGGGGAGCTCAGACGACGCCGAGCGATGCGTGGAAGAATCCGAAAAGGGGCGCCAGGCCCTGGAAGCCATTAACGAGGTGGTCGGTCGTATCGACCGGACCAATCAGGAAATCGCGGATATGTCTGCCGAACAGACCGCCGATACCGATCAGGTTCTGACCAATGTTCAGGACATCCGGGAGACTACCCGGAACATGGTTGTCCAGCTCTCGGAAAGCGCGGATATGACGCAACGTCTGGAGCAACTGATCCGTTCACTGGAAGAAGCCTCGGCAAAGGTCACAGTTCGCTGAGGTTTGTGGCACACTCTGCACTCGTTTTTGACTGCAGAGTTGTAACCCATGAATCGCCTTGGCGCCTTCTACGACCGTTTTATCCTGCCCCACCCCTGGATTGTCCTGGCCCTGTTTGCCCTGCTGCTGGCAGTGACCGCGCTGCGTTTTGATCAGTTCCGGCTGGATGCCTCGGCAGAATCCCTGGTGCTGGAAAACGATCGTTCGCTGGAGCAGTACCGACAGGTAAACCAGACCTTCACCACCTCTGACGATTTCCTGGTGGTCACCTACACCTCCAACGAGCCCCTGTTTACCACCGAAGGTCTGGCGCGGTTAAGGGCTCTTCGCGACGACTTGCAGGCTCTTGAGGCCGTCGGTTCCACCAACAGCATTCTGAATGTACCGCTTCTGCACAGTCCGGACCTTACCCTGGACACCGTCGACAGCGAGATCAAAACGCTGGATGAACACGATGTGGCTCCGGCGACCGGCCGACAGGCGTTGCTGGACAACCCCATGTACCCCAACCTGCTCATCAGCGAGGACGGCAAGACCACGGCCATCCAGGTCAACCTGCCAACCCCGGACCGCTATTTTGACTTACTCAACCAGCGCAACGAACTCCGGGAAAAGGTGAATCGGGGCGAGGCCAGCGAGGCCGAGCGGACGCAGCTTGAGGAGACAAGCGACGAATTTATCCGCTACACCGAGCAACTGGGTGAAGAGCGTGATGCCACCATCAATCAGGTTCGCGCCATACTGGAGCAATACCGCGACCACGCCAGCATCCACCTGGGCGGCGTGCCCATGATTGTCGCCGACATGATACGGTTTATCGAAAACGATCTCTCCACCTTTGGCTTCGGGGTATTGGCTTTCCTGCTGCTCACCCTGGCGATTATTTTCCGGCAATGGCGTTGGGTCGTGGTGCCGCTGTTGTGCTGCGGTTTCACCGTCTGGCTGATGGTCGGATTTCTGGGCTGGGCCCAATGGCCGGTGACGGTGATTTCGTCCAACTTCATTTCGCTGTTACTGATCATGACCCTGTCGCTCACCATCCACCTGATCGTGCGCTACCGGGAATTCCAGCATGACGAGCCCGAAGCTGCACCGAATACCACCCTGCGCAACACCCTGATGACCATGATCCGACCGTGCTTCTATATGGCGATCACCACCATTGTTGCCTTCGGCTCCCTCACCTTCAGCGGCATCCGGCCAGTCATCGATTTTGGCTGGATGATGACCCTGGGGCTGACCGTGGCTTTTCTCATTACCTTCTTGATCTTCCCGGCCCTGTTGAGCCTGCTGCCACCCCCAATCGACCAGCGCGTGAGCTCAGACAAGGTGCCCTTCACCGATGCCTTCGCCCGCTTCACCGAGCGCTTCAGCGGGACGGTTCTGGTCAGTTCCGGGGTCATTGCCGTGCTCTGCGTGATTGGCCTGAACCGGCTGACGGTGGAGAACAGCTTTATCGACTACTTCAAGTCCTCCACCGAAATCCATCAGGGTATGGTTACCATAGACGACCGGCTGGGGGGCACCACGCCGCTGGATGTGGTCATCACCGATCAACCCGCCCCGGAAAACGCCAACACGGATCCTTTCGCCAGTGACTGCGACCCGTTTGTGGAAGACTGCGGTGACGAGGAATACCGGGATACCTGGTACACCTATCAGAAAATGCGCCAGCTGGGCGAGGTGCATGATTACCTGCACAGCCTGCCGGAGACCGGCAAAGTCCTGTCCATACAGACCACACTCGAACTGCTGGCCCAGGTTAACGGAGGTGAGCCCCTGGACGCCCTGGAGCTGGCCTTTGTGCCCGCCGCCGTACCGGACGATCTACAGGATATTCTGCTGACCCCTTATATTTCTGAGGAGCAGGACAAGGCGCGATTCAGTATCCGCATACTCGAAACCATGCCAGACCTGCGTCGACAGGAGCTGCTGGATGACATTCGCCACCACCTGAGCACCGAACTCGGTTACGACCGGGATCGCATACTGCTCTCAGGCATGACAGTGATGTACAACAACATGCTTCAGAGCCTGTTCGATTCCCAGATCAAAACCATCGGCGTGGTGTTTGGCGCTATCCTGGTCATGTTTCTGATCCTGTTCCGTTCCGTGAAGCTGGCGCTGGTGGGTATGGCACCCAACCTGATTGCCGCAGGCTCAGTACTGGGGCTGATGGGCTGGCTGGGCATTCCACTGGATATGATGACCATTACCGTGGCGGCCATCACCGTCGGGATTGCGGTAGATGACACCATCCACTACATCCATCGCTTCAAAACCGAGTTCGCCAAAGACGGCGACTACCTGGCCACCATGCATCGCTGTCACCGCAGTATCGGCCAGGCCATGTTCTACACCTCGCTGACCATCATTGCCGGTTTCTCCATACTGGTGCTGTCGAACTTCATTCCCACCATTTATTTTGGCCTGTTCACCGGTTTTGCCATGTTCATGGCCTTGCTGGGTGCGCTCACCTTGCTGCCCAGGCTGATCATTCTGGTTCGACCGTTTAATACCCCATAACAAAAAACCCCGCCGGGGCCAGGCTCCGGCGGGGTTTCTCTCAAATACACCGACTCAGCAAATTACTGCTGGCCCTGAGGCTGCATCATCTGACGCTGTTGTTGCATCTGCTGCTGCATCTGTTTCATGCGGCGATCCAGCTCATCACGCTGCTCCTGGGTGAACACCGCATCCACCTTCGCCTGCATCAGGGCAGAAAGCGCTGCAATTTCACCGGTCACATCACCGAGTTTGGCGGCATTGTCACGAATGGCAGACTCGTCGTAATCCGGCTTGATCTGCTCTTGCAGGTCTTCCTGCAGCGAGCGGGCATCCTGGCGCAGTTCGCCGATCTCGCCCTGCATGTCGTCGATGATGCCGCGAATCTCGGTTTGCTGTTCTTCAGACAGCCCCACCATCTGCGCGAGCTGGGCCACCTGATCCGGCTGACCACCCGGCGACTGCTGTGCGATCGCCGGCGCTGAGATAGTCAGGGCGACAAGTGCGGAACCGATGAATTTTGCGAGCTTCATACTGTTCTCCATCATTGAGGCGGCCTGTCGGGAGCCACCACGGATTGGCTTTAATCATTTGAAGTGACACCCTAAAGCATTCACCTACTTCATTTCACCCCGATATCCCTTCAATTTGTACAGGTTCTCAGTTTGATTCGCTCTGAGGGCGCGGCACTGGCGGGATTTGATGAATGTGAAAATTTAGTCATTCCCCTGCATAATGGCGCCCTCAATCAATCAGCGGAGTAAACACCATGGCCATTAACTGGTTTCCCGGGCATATGCACAAGGCCCGAAAGGAGATCAAGAAAGTCATGCCCCAGATGGACCTCATCATCGAGGTGGTGGACGCCCGGATTCCCTTCAGTAGTGAGAATCCGCTGGTGCCTTCGCTGCGTGGCGATACCCCGCTGATCAAGGTGCTTAACAAGCGAGACCTGGCCGACCCGGTCATCACCGAGCAGTGGCTGGCCTGGCTGGAGCGGGAACGGGGTGTACGTGCGGTCACGCTCACACACAATCAACGCCAGGAAGCCCTGGGCATCCTCAAGCTGGCGGAAGAGATGACGCCCGGGCATGATCGACAGAAAAGCGCCTTGAGGGTGATGATCCTGGGCATCCCGAACGTCGGCAAATCCACACTGATCAATACCCTGGCTGGCCGGCCCGCCGCCAAGACTGGCAACGAGCCGGCGGTTACCCGGACACAACAGGCCATCAAACTGCCGGATAACGTTCTGCTCTACGATACCCCTGGCTTCCTCTGGCCCAAGCTGTCGCCGGTGCAATGCGGCTATCGCCTGGCAGTAACCGGCGCAATCCGCAGTGCTGTACTGGATTTCGAGGATGTTGCGCTGTTCGAGGCGGATTATCTGATTGCCCACTACCCGGAGCTCGTCGTCAACCGCTACGGGCTGGACGAAACACCCGTGGATGGGCTGGCACTGATGGATGCCATCGCCGTAAAACGCCGTTTCCTGGGCCGCGGCGGGGTACCGGATCTGCACAAGGTTTCCGAAGTGCTGCTGAACGAACTCCGAGCCGGGACACTGGGCCGGATCTCGCTGGAAACGCCGGATATGGTGGAACAGGAACTGGTTGAAGCCCGAGCCCGGGAACAGGCCGAGGCGGAAGAGAAAGCCAGAAAGGACGAGCAGCGCAAGAAGAAGAAACGCTAGCCGGAGGTGGCGTAAAAGCCAAACCCGTAAAGACTAAAGTTTGGGCATAAGACTAGCCTTTTTTGCTATACTTGATTTAAATCAAGGTGACTGAAACCAGATGTTTCAGCATTGGCACCCATGGGAATCCGCCGCATGCCCTGGTATCCGGATTGCCCAGGGTGTCCGCCCCGAACGCAGGCAAAAGCCATACCTGTTGGGGCTGAGGACGCACCGCACACGCTTCGGTGCGGTTTTGAATGGATCAACCCGGATGGTTCGTCAACTATGGCCCAGGCAATTCGACTTCACCAAGTATCCCCTCTCAAGGCCTCCTGTCACCAGTGCAGCCTCAGCAACCTGTGTCTACCTCTGGCCATTGAAGAGAACGATCTTGATCGCCTTGAGGACATTGTCCAGCAGGGGAAAATCTATAACCGCGGCGAGCATATTTTCGATCAGAGTACCCCGGTTCGCTCCTGCTTTGCGGTCAAGAGCGGCTCCATCAAAACATCCATTATTACCGAAGGCGGTGAAGAACAGGTAACCGGTTTCTTCATGCCTGGTGAACTGGTGGGGCTGGACAGCATGAGCAGCGAGAACTATGCCTGCACGGCCAAAGCACTGGAACGTACCAGCGTATGTGAATTCCCGGTCGACAGGCTTGAGGAACTCACCGGCAAGCTGCCGGAACTGCAGCACCACATGTATCACCTGATGAGCCAGGAAATCCAGAACAGCCATCAACTGGCCATGCTGCTCAGCAAGAATACCGCCGAAGAGCGCATTGCGGCGCTTTTGCTGTCGCTGTCCAGCCGCTTCCGGCGTCGTCGTATGTCGGCTACCAATTTCAGCCTGCCCATGGCCAGGAACGACATTGCCAACTTCCTGGGCCTGGCAGTTGAAACCGTGAGCCGGGTTTTCACCCGCTTCCAGAATCAGGGCATCATCCGCGCTCGCGGGCGGGAAGTGGAACTGCTGGATGTGGAAGCGCTGCAAATGGTAACGCGGGATTTCGCCCGTCAGGGCCAGTAAGCACTAACCAGTCACACACCCTGAGCGGGTTCAGGAATTTGCCGGAACCCGCTCAGCGCTGTTCGATTCCTTCAACATCGCCACCTCTTCAGACAACCAAGTGCGCCACGGCATCTGTTTTATGCCGAAGGTATTGCGGATCTTGGTACAGACCATAGTGGTGTTTACCGGTTCGATGTGGCCCCAGTCGGGCACCTCGTCCACCACCTTGATTCCTTCAGGAATGCCAGGCATGCCGGCGATCGCCAACCCCAGTTCATACAGATTGATCTCTTCTGCCCCGGCATACTGGTAGGTACCCCAGACTTCAGCACCACAATCGATCTGGAGCGCCACCGCCACGATCACCCTCGCCAGATCTTTCACCGCCACCGGCTGCCCCTGACACCGGCCGGGCAAAGACAGGCCACCTTGCGCCGTACTTCGCTGAACCTTGCCGATAAATCGGGCCAGGCTCCAGCCGGTACGCAGAATAATATGCCGCGGGAGCTGCGTTCTCAGGGCCTGCTCACATTCCCATTGCCAGCGACCCAGCTCGTTAACAGGCTGCCCTGGATTCGACGCTATGTAGGCACCCTGTTTACGGCCATCAAACACATAACATGAAGAAAGCTGCAGTAAAGCCATTTTGCGCTCACGGGCATGCTCGGCCAGCGCCAACGGCAATGAAAACGCCGCTTCGTGAGTCGCCTCCCGGTTTTTCTCCGCCTTTTCCGGATCCGCGAGCCACAACGCATTGATAATCAGCGCGGTGTCTTCAGGAATCCAGTTATCCAGGGCATGCAGGTCGACATTGGCAGGATCACTGACCAGCAAAGGACTGATCCGCAGATGCGTTTCCCGCAGGCGCTCCAACAGCACCTTGCCAAGCGGGCCATAGTCGTGAACAACAAGTACATGCACGTGGAAACAACGCCTCCGGAATATCACTGATGTGACGGATGTCAGGAAACACTCGGGCCAATGGCTCGGAACACTACTTTACTGCAGTATCATGCAGCCTGAAACGTCAGCCTTACGGGGAGCCGGTGAACGCTCCCGGATCGACAAGCATACAACAACGGGAATCCCAATGCTGAAACAACAGAGCCATATAGTGGCCCCTATCCCCGATGAACTAAGAACCCGGGCTCTTTATACCGTCAGTGAGCTCAAAGGCCGCGGCAAAGCCGACAAGCAGGCCATCGACCAGCTGTATGAGCTCATCGTTGAACTGACCGAATCCGGGCTGGATTTCTTTTTCCTTGAGCCACTACGCCGCCTGAATGCCGGCAGCATGATGATGGGAATGGCCAAAATGGGCATCAGTAGCATGCTCAAGGGCAGCAAAATGGTGATTCACAAAGTCCTCAAGAAACTGGACGACCGCAGCCTGGCGGCGATTCTCGATTTCATCGAAGAAATCATTCATGAACCCGAGGCACCCGCGACGTAACGCCGGTGAGCAACTCATAGCCAATGGTACCGGCGTAACCGGCCACCTCGTCGACACTCACGGTTTTGCCCCAGAGCTCCACCAGGTCGCCCTCGCGGGCTTCAGGGACAGCACTCAGGTCTACCGCCAGCATGTCCATGGAGACCCGCCCCAACAAACGGATTCGCTGGCCGCGCACAGCGGCTGGCGTTCCGGTACCCGCGTGACGCGGGTAGCCATCGGCATAACCAATGGCCACCATGCCCATCCGGGTATCCTGACTGGCCGTCCAGGAAGCGCCATACCCTACCGACTCCCCGGCACGAACCACGCGTGTGGTAATCAGAGGCGCCTGCAAGGTCATCGCAGGGCAAAGCCCCAGCTCCGCACCGGTTTTGCCCTCCATGGGTGACGCCCCGTAGAGCATGATCCCCGGGCGGCTCCACTCGTACAGCGGCTGATTCGGGCGAAAGTGAGCCGCAGAATTGCCAACGCTACGCATCAAATCCGGCCAGGGGGCTACTGCCCGCTCAAAAATCCGGGTCTGGAGCCCGGTCATTTCGCTGTCCGAATCATCGGCACAGGCAAAATGAGTGACAAAACCAATCGCAAGATGCTTCAGGCCCGCTTCCTCAAGCCCGGCCATCACCTCCGGCAGCTCTTCGGGCCGGAAGCCCAGACGGTTCATGCCAGTATTGACCTTGATCCAGAATCTGGGAGAACGCCCCACACCGAGCCACGATAACTGTTGCTGACAGTGGAGCACCGGTTCAAAACCCGACCGCTCACATTCGGCCAGATCATCCTTTTGATGGGTGCCCTGCAGCAGCACCACGCTGTGTCGATGGCCGGCACCGCGAATGGCTATGGCTTCCTCGATACAGGCCACCGCAAACCGGCTGGTCTCCGGGGCCAGAGCATCAGCAACCGAGCGAATGCCATGGCCATAGCCATCGGCTTTGACCACCGCCATGGCATAGGCGGTTCCGGCCAGTTCCCGGGCCCGGCGGAAATTGTGTTTCAGGGCGTCAAGATCAATGCGGGCAACGGTGGGGCGTGGCATTAATAATCCCCACCGTAATCGCTGTAATCGCCGTGCGCCAGGTCTTCGAATTTGGTGTATTTACCGATGAACGCGAGACGGATGGTACCGATCGGGCCATTCCGCTGCTTACCAATAATGATCTCGGCAATGCCCTTATCCGGCGTATCCTCGTTGTAGACCTCATCCCGGTATACGAACATGATCACATCGGCATCCTGCTCGATCGCACCGGATTCCCGCAGGTCCGAGTTGACCGGGCGTTTGTTGGGGCGCTGCTCCAGACTCCGGTTCAACTGGGACAGCGCCACAACCGGGCAGCCCAGTTCTTTGGCAATACCCTTGAGTGAGCGTGAGATTTCAGAAATCTCCGCAGTCCGGCCTTCAGTGTTACCCGGCACCCGCATCAACTGCAGGTAGTCGACCATGATCAGGCCAATCTTGCCGCCGTTCTCCCGCGCCACCCGACGGGCCCTGGAGCGCATTTCTGTCGGGCTCAGCCCCGGAGTGTCATCGATATAAAGCGGCTTATCCTTCAACAGACTGACGGCAGAGGTAAGCCGGGGCCAGTCATCCTCTTCCAGCTTGCCGCCCCTCACTTTGGTCTGATCAATGCGACCAAGCGACGACAGCATACGCATGGCCAGCGCATCTGCGGGCATCTCCATACTGAACACCAGTATCGGGGTGCCGGTGCTGATCAGGGCGTTCTCAACAATGTTCATGGCAAAGGTGGTCTTACCCATAGAGGGCCGCCCCGCCACAATGATCAAGTCGGCCGGCTGCATACCGGAGGTCTGGTCGTCCAGGTCCCGGAAACCAGTGGTCAAACCGGTCGTCTGCTCGCCGGATTCAAACAGCTCTTCAATTCGGCTGAGTGTGGTCGCCAGAATGGGGTTGATGGCCTTGGGACCGGAACCTTCTTTAGTACGTGCCTCGGCGATCTGGAACACACTGCGTTCTGCTTCGTCCAGAATATCGTTACTTTTTCGCCCCTGCGGGTTGAAGGCCGAATCGGAGATCTTGCCGGACACCTCCACCAGCTGCCGCAGAATGGAGCGTTCGCGAACAATGTCAGCGTAGGCTCTGATATTGGCGGCGCCGGGTGTTTTCTCGGCGAGTTCCGCCAGATAAGACAGACCACCAGCATCCTCAATATCGCCGGCCCGTTCCAGAAACTCGGCCAGGGTAACCACATCCAGCGGCTCACTCTCGCTGGCCAGGCGCTCCACGGCGCCGAAAATCAGGCGATGGTCCTGCCGGTAAAAATCAGCCGCTGAAATAATTTCGGCGATCTCGTCAAACCGACGGTTGTCCAGCATCAGGCCGCCGAGCACCGCCTGTTCAGCCTCGACCGAATGCGGCGGGACCTTGATGCGACTGGTTTCCGGATCAATAGAAGCAGGTTTCAGAGTGGGATTGGCCATAGACACCGACATCAGGGAAATGAACAAACGAGATGACAAGAATACCAGAAAGCAACGGGCCCGAAACCGTCTCCGGCTCGGGCCCGTTTTTCAGCACAGAAACCTGCGGCTTCAGTGCTGGTTGAATCGACCTGTCACTGGGCTACCGATTACTCGGCAACAACCGCCAGCTTGATGGTCACTTCAACGTCTGTGTGCAGCTGCAGTTCGATGTCGTACTCGCCAGTCACCCGGATCGGGCCTTCCGGCAGACGAACTTCGCTCTTCTCGACTTCAGTACCACCGGTAGACACTGCATCGGCAATGTCACGAACACCGATAGAACCGAACAGCTTGCCTTCTTCACCGGCCTTGGAGGTGATGGTGAAGGAAGCGCCTTCCAGAGCTTCGGCACGGGCCTGGGCAGCAGCCAGCTTCTCAGCAGCAGCTTTTTCCAGCTCAGCGCGACGCTCTTCAAACGCCTTTACGTTTGCTTCCGTAGCAGGAACGGCCTTGCCGTACGGCAGCAGGAAATTACGACCGTAACCGGCCTTAACCTTTACCTTGTCACCCAGGGAGCCAAGGTTTGCGACTTTCTCGAGCAGAATAACTTCCATCTCGTTAACCTCTTCGTGCTTTATTCAGCCGGACCGGCGGGTATACGCCCCCGGATATCCAGCCAGCTATCCACAAAAGCCAGAACCACTAACAGCATCAACAGATTGGGACCCAGCAGAACCAGAGCAACGTAAAACATTGCCAGCCAGTTTCCGCTCCACTGCTTTCGAGCAAACACACCGTGCACCAGAGCCAACCCGGCCAGAACCAGCGGGGTGCCCGCAGCCCAGGCCAGCAGTATGGCATTCAGCCCAAGAATCGGGCCGACCACCATGGTGATGGCGCACACCACGGCTACCGCCGGCGATAACCTGAGGCCATGGAATTCCTTGCGGAATCCACCGGGGTTATACAACCCCGCCTGCCACGACCTTGCCAGCATCGTCATACCGATGGCGGTGGCAAAGTAGGTACCGGCCATGCTGGCGTTCATGGTGTCCCGGATAACCTGTTCCAGTTCACCACCCAGCGCACGGGCCATTTCAGTGTTGTACTGCTCGTAAACCTCGACACCAGCCTGAACCAGATCGTTCAGCAGCGCCGGATACATCACAGGCAACATCAGCCCGGTCAGTATCGCCAGAAAGGCACCGGACAACAGCGCTCTTTCCCAGGACAACGTCGTCCGGATAATGGATGCCATCAGCATCACCTGCAGCAGCACCGCCAGCGCCGTGGGATCCTGGCCGTAAACGGCCCACCCGATCGCCGGAATCAAAGCCCAGAGGCCAATATTGAGCCCCTGGCGAATGCCCAGCCGAAGAACGACCAGGCCAGTTACCGCTGCGCCAATCCAGAACAGTAAGGGTACTGCGGTGGTAACCGCTGCAACCCCGCCAGCCTGCAGGGGACCGCGCATTACATACTGTGCCAGTGCACGCATGGTCCCGGGTCCTGTCCGTTAAAACTTAGTGGTCGTGACCGTCCGTATACGGCAGCAGTGCCAGGTAGCGGGCACGCTTGATAGCGGTAGCCAGCTGACGCTGATAACGTGCTTTGGTGCCGGTGATGCGGCTGGGCACGATTTTGCCGGTTTCAGTGATGTAGCCTTTCAGGGTGTCCAGATCCTTGTAATCGATCTCTTTAACACCTTCTGCCGTGAAGCGGCAGAACTTACGACGTCTGAAAAAACGAGCCATAACGTAACTCCTAACTCCGGTTAATTACTCTTCTTCGTCCTGGGATGCGCTCTGACGCTCTTCAGAGTCAGCTGAACGACGTGGACGATCGTCTCCGCCGGAACGACGGTCCTCACGGGACTCAGCGGCTTTCATCGGAGACAGGTCGGTAACGGCCTCGTCGCGACGCAGAATCAGGTCACGGATGATGGCGTCGTTGAACCGGAAGTTGTGAGTCAGCTCGTCCATCGCTGCCTGTGAACACTCGATGTTCATCAGCACGTAGTGAGCCTTGTGGATCTTGTTGATCGGGTAAGCCAGGTGACGACGGCCCCAATCTTCCAGGCGATGTACCTTGCCGCCATCTTCAGTGATGACGCTGGTATAACGCTCGATCATCGCGGGCACCTGCTCGCTCTGATCCGGATGTACCATGAAAACGATTTCGTAGTGACGCATGAGTTCTCCCTACGGTTTAAACAGCTTCCTTCTCCCGGTGGCCATACCAGTGGTTGTGGCCGGAGCGTGAAAGCAAGGAGGTGACAGCAAGTGCTGCCGGTTTCTTTTTTGCTTTATCAATAAGGCTTTACAAGAAAGGCTTGATCAAAAGCGAAGCTAACCATTGCCATACAACAGACAATAAAAAGCCACCCCTTGAAAAAGGGGTGACGTATTCTAGGCCCGCAGGCCTGTTTGTGCAAGGTTTAACCGAGGCGCTGGCGCAGTGCCTCGTACAGACAGACACCGGTCGCCACCGACACATTCAGACTGTCGACGTGGCCGAGCATCGGAATGTTGATCAACTGGTCACAATGTTCACGGGTCAGACGGCGCATGCCTTTACCTTCGGCGCCCATTACCAGAGCAACCGGCCCCTTGAAATCAGCCTGATACAAGGTGGCATCCGCCTCACCTGCCGTACCAATCAACCACACGCCCTGGTCCTTCAACTCCCTAAGGAAACGGGCGAGATTGGTCACCCGGACAAACGGTACCGTTTCTGCCGCCCCACAGGCGACCTTTCGGGCAACCGGCGTCAACGAGGCAGATTTATCCTTGGGCACAATCACGGCCTGCACTCCCGCCGCATCGGCGGTGCGCATGCACGCACCCAGATTATGGGGATCCGTCACGCCATCCAGCACCAGCAGGAATGGCGGCTTGTCGCTGGCGGCCAACTGGGCAAGAAGATCATCCTCGGTCCACTCCCGGCTTTCCGCAACGGCAGCAACAACACCCTGGTGGACACCGGACACCCGCTCATCCAACTCTTTCCGGTGCACCACTTTCCAGGGCACCCCCAGACCGTCAAGGGCATCGGTAACCGACTTCACCCGCTTATCCTGACGACCGGTCTGAATCCAGACCCTTTGCAACCGCTCCGGCTCTCTTTTCAACACGGCATCTACGGCATGCCAGCCGAATACATATTCCTGAGACACTGACAATCAATTCCTGCGTAACGTGTTATTTGCGACTCTTGCGCTTACGGCCCGAGCCTGACGGTTTACCTTTGGCCGATTTGGACCGGGCCTCCCGGGCAGCCTCTGCGGCCAGCTTTTCCTTGGCGCTGGCCGGCTTACCGGATTTTTGCCCTTTACCGGAGCGACCACCCTTGCCTTTGCCCCGCGGCTCGCGCTTGGACACTTCCAGCGCATCGCGGTCTGCCTTCCGGCGCCTGGGGGTACTTACCAGCTCAAGATCGATTTTGCGGTCTTCCAGATCGACACGCACCACGCGGACTCGCACTTCGTCACCCAGACGGAAGCTGACGGCCGTGCGCTCACCAATCAGACGATGCTTGACGGCATCGTGATGGAAGTAGTCACCACTGAGCGTGGACACGTGTACCAGACCTTCGATGTAGATATCGGACAACTCAACAAAGAAGCCAAACGGCACCACCGCGCCGATAATGCCATCGTACTCCTCGCCCACGTGATCGCGCAGGAACTCGCACTTGAGCCAGGCCATGACATCCCGTGTAGCATCGTCGGCCCGGCGTTCGGTCATGGAGCAATGCTCACCCAGCTGCTCCATGCGGGCGTAATCGTAGGGATACTCTGCCAATTCGGGATCGTGCACTTTCGGAGACACCAGATCTTTGGTCGCCTCGGGATTATGGATCCGGGACTTGATGGCCCGATGCACAATCAGGTCCGGGTAACGTCGAATTGGCGACGTGAAGTGGGTATAACTGGCGAAGCCAAGACCAAAATGCCCGGCTTCCTCAGGACTGTACACCGCCTGGCTCAGAGAGCGCAGCATCACCATCTGGATGACATTGGCATCCGGGCGGTCGGCCACCTGACCCAGCAAGGCCTGGTAATCTGCCGATGACGGCTTGTCGCCGCCGCCCAGCTGCAATCCCAGCTCACCCAGGAACAGGCGCAGATTGCTCAGACGCTCTTCCGAAGGCCCGTCGTGCACCCGGTAAAGCGCCGGAATCTGGTGCTTCTTGAGGAAGCGGGCCGTCGCCACATTGGCGCACAGCATGCACTCTTCCACAATCTTGTGGGCATCGTTCCGGTGCACCGGAACAATTTCCTCAATCTTGCGCTGGGCATCGAAAACAATCTTGGTTTCCGTGGTCTCGAAATCAATGGCCCCACGCTCGGTGCGAGCCTTTCGCAACAACTTGTAGAGGTCATACAGGTTGTGCAGATGCGGCAGCAGATCCGCATAGTGGGCGCTGAGTTTGTAGCCCTGCTCCGTATCCGGATGCTCCAGCATGGCACTGACCTTGTTGTAGGTCAGCCGGGCATGGCTGCGCATTACGGCCTGATAGAAGGTGTAGCCGCTGATGTTACCGGCGGCACTGATGGTCATGTCGGCCACCATGCACAGGCGGTCGACATCCGGGTTCAGGGAACACAGGCCATTGGAGAGTTTCTCCGGCAACATGGGCACCACATGGTCCGGGAAATACACCGAGTTACCGCGCTGAATGGCCTCTTCATCCAGTGGCGACCCCGGGCGGACATAATGAGACACATCAGCGATGGCCACCACCAACCGATAGCCGCCACGGGGGCGAGGCTCGCAGTAAATGGCATCATCGAAGTCACGAGCGCTCTCGTCGTCGATGGTCACCAGGCGCATGTTGCGGATATCCACCCGGTTTGCCTTGTCTTTTTCTGCCACTTCCGCCGGAATCGAGGCAGCCTGCTCACCTACGGCGGGCGGCCAGCTATGGGGAATTTCGTAGGAACGAATGGCAACATCAATTTCCATTCCCGGCGCCATGTGCTCGCCCAGAATTTCAATGACCTGGCCGGTAGGCTGGGTTCGAATCGTCGGCTGACGAATAATTTCCACCACCACATACTGGCCGTGAACTGCCTTACCCGCCTGCTCATCAGGAACCAGTATCTCATGATTGATCCGGGCGTTCTCCGGCACCACAAAAGCGATGCCGCTTTCTTTAAAGAAGCGACCGACAATCTGGGAGGTGCGATGCTCCAGCACTTCCACAATCTTGCCTTCCCGGCGCCCGCGATCATCCACCTGATCCACCCGGGCGGCCACCCGGTCACCGTGGAACACCTGGCGCATCTGCCGGGCGGTCAGAAACAGGTCGGAGCCACCATCATCGGGGATCAGAAACCCGAAACCATCACGATGTCCAACCACACGCCCGGTGACCAGATCCGCTTCCTCGATCGGCAGGAACGCATCACGGCGGTTACAGATCAACTGTCCATCACGGCACATCGCAATCAGACGACGGCGCAACGCTTCAATTCCTTCCGCAGACGTCTGCCCGAGCTCCTGACACAGGGTCTCGTGCGTGGCCGGCGCGCCCCGCTCTTTCAGATGTTGGAGAATGTACTCCCGACTCTGGATGGGGTTGTCATATTTCTGGGCCTCACGCTGGGCATGAGGGTCACTTTGTTTGTTCTTCCTGGAAACCATTCGGATCCTTTCTGTCTCACCGCAAACCGTGCGGCATCATTCATGTTTGATGCAGTATAACGTTGGGATGGGAATGCTGCCTAACAAGGGCGCCAATATAGGCACAAATACCCTGAAATCGTCAGACTCTGCCGCCGAAACTTTTTTGAAAAAAATGTTTGACAGCACCTGAACGAATCATTAAAGTACGCGCCATCGGTTGAGGGGCAACTCCTCACCACTGGCAGAAACGCTAGGTTTTCAATAAACTATACGCGAATCTGCAAATCACCTGCCGAGGTGGTGAAATTGGTAGACACGCTAGCTTCAGGTGCTAGTGGGGGCAACCCCGTGGAGGTTCAAGTCCTCTCCTCGGCACCATTTTCTTCCCCAGAAAATGGCCTAAGAAATTAAAAATCCCGAAAAAATCAGCAGCATCTGACGTCGAACTCGCCGTATTTACGCCGAGCATTTTGTGCTGTCTGGAAGGACGACAGACAGAACATCCATCGCCCTTTCCGCAAACCGCCTTACTCCGACAGCCTGTCCAACAGATAGTCCGAGAGGCTCTGGTACTCGTACTCCACTGTGGAATACGCCCGGCCCGGCCGGTCGAGAGGACCGTCACCGCAATCGGATGTGGCGACGAAATCGACCAGATACGCCGTCTTGAGCAGGTTCGGACGCTGCATATCCAGCTCTTCGCTGTTCAGTGCGTCGTAAAACAGCTGCCACTGGAACGCCCCGTTCGCAGAATCCACTTCTGGCCTATTTGCGGTCGCCCGATCCAGGAACGGGAACCGGAGCAAGCGGGCAAAAGAGACGCCATTACGCTCATCAATATCGTATTCATAGGCACCAGCCCCGAAAAGATCGGAAGCGGCAACGTCACTGGTAAATGAGAAGGGAAACAGCCGGGTCGCATACTGGCCGTTGCGCTCGGTATCGTTAGGCGCAACACCCTGGGGCGCGCAGGAGGCTCCACCACCAGCAAAACCAACGGCTGCTTCCAGGCCACCGCCCGCGGTCAGCCGATACCCACTGACCAGATCCCGTGGCGACTGCTCGCCATCCAGAATGTCCGCTGGCGAATTGGCCTCCTCTAATGTCAGCACGCGATCATCAGCTCTGCCGGGCACGGATTCCAGCAGAGTCCCGGTCTGCTCATCCCAAACCCAGCTGATGTCACTGATACCATCCAGTTCGGTTCCCCCTGGCGTTACCCCGAGCGTCTGCTCGTGACACGTAGTGACAGTATCGAGACTGGCCGTGCCATTCTCCCACGCAAACTCCAGACGCTCGTGCACGCCCTCCTCGTCGTACCAGACGGCACTTTGGGGCGAAAGGGAGGAAGATGGCAGCCACTGAGTCTTCAGATTGGTCATATAGCCATCGGCCTGAAACAAACGGGCCATCTCTGGCAATGAAATACCCATGCAGCCCCGACTGGATACAGCCAGCAGCCTGCCACCTTCACTGTATTCAAAAGACAGCTCAGCCGAGGCTCCGAGATCAGAGGTATTGGTAGGCAGTACGTCTGATCGGGTTGGCCGTGCCGAAATCCGCTGACTCACCAGAAGCCTGGGATTGCTTACTTCAACATCAACATCCGGCAGTACCAGCGTATCGGTATCCACATTGCCGTAGTTGCCACCGGACGCAGCAGCATCGACAATGGCAATAACCTCATCAACGTTCTGCACCACCGAATAACCAAGCAGGTACACCCCGTCACGCGGTAACAGGCTGGCTTCGCTGCCGTCACTGCCATTCCCTGCCAGGTAATCGTTGTAGCCATCAGGAATCTGGCTGGCCATGAACCGCGCCAACGCCCGGGCATAGGCGTGAGCCCGGTCATCATTGGCAAGAATATAGTCCTTCCACAGGTTGATACCGTCCAGATCAGCGAACCGGTTATCCGGAATCGGATTTTCAGCATTCCACTGGCCGGCCAGGCTCCGGAAACGGGCCAGCGTAGTCAGGGGGGTAATATTGGTTACTCCGGGGCTGGCTGACATCAAAAACGCCCGGCTGACCGCCTCATCGCCGTAGCTACGCTCCTCCAGGGTCTGGCCGGGAATCGCGAGGGCATAAAGCGGATAATCCCTGGGGTCCAGGTTTGCGCCGATCGATGGCGGAACATCCAGTGCGGAAACGTCCATGGAAAACCGCCCGCCGGGACCGCTCATCACGGTTGGCTCGCCGTCCTCGAGTATGTGGGTATTACCGCTGTCCAGCTCAATCTCCACCGGCCCTGCGGTGTACTGACCATTGTCGTCAAGATCCAGCCAGACCCGGGCATTGTTGAGGTAACCGTCGATTACCCGCCCCTGGTAGGGCGCTCGCTCACTGTAGGTAACACCATCGAACTCCCGGCCATCAACCGGCAGGTCATCGGATTCATCACCACAGCCGGCGATCGCAAGTGACAGCAGAGGAACGGTAACACTGATCAGACGTTTCATCGCGGCAACCATTTATCCTTGTTAGAGGTTGTGCCGCTACTTTAGGAGATGTGCCGCAGGGAGACCTTGACAGGCTTGGCAAATTGTAAAGTTTGGTAACGAGCAGGCCCCGGAATGTGCCGGGGCCTGCAAATCGGGACAATTCGTCAGAACGACCGCGCCACGATTTCTTTCATGATTTCGTTGGTGCCGGCGTAGATCCGCTGCACGCGCGAATCGGCCCACGCCCGGGCAATCGGATACTCCCACATGTAGCCGTAGCCACCGTGCAGCTGAACGCATTCGTCCATCACCTTGCATTGAAGGTCGGTAGTGTGCTGCTTGAGCATGGCCGCCGTCGGGATATCCAGTTTCTTGTCGAGGTGCAGCTCCAGGCAACGGTCAGTGAACACACGGGCGGCCGTGATTTCGGCCTTCAGTTCAGCCAGCTTGAAGCGGGTGTTCTGGAAAGCGATGACGGGTTTACCGAAGGCTTTGCGTTCTTTCACGTAATCCAGGGTCCACTGCCAGGCCGCCTCGGCGGCGGCTACGGCGGTCAGGGCCACCTGCAGACGCTCGGCCGGCAACTCCTGCATCAACTGGAAGAAGCCCTGCCCTTCCATGCTGCCCAGCAGGTTGTCTGCCGGTACTTTCACATCCTGGAAGAACAGCTCGGAGGTGTCCTGGGCTTTCATCCCCACCTTGTTCAGGTTCTGGCCTTTTTCAAAGCCCTCCCAGGCGGTTTCGACCAGCAACAAGCTGGTACCCTTGGCACCTTCTTTGGGGTCGGTCTTGGCAACGACAATCACCAGATCCGCCAACTGGCCGTTGGTGATAAAGGTTTTCGAGCCATTCAGAATGTAGTGGTCACCCTGGCGAATCGCCGTGGTTTTTACGCCTTGCAGGTCGGAACCCGCGCCCGGTTCAGTCATGGCGATGGCAGTAATCATTTCACCTGAAGCCATTTTCGGCAGATACTTCTGTTTCTGCTCTTCTGAGCCGTAGTTCAGGATATAAGGCGCCACGATATCGGAGTGCAGCCCCCAGCCAATGCCAGACAATCCGGCCCGGGAGATCTCTTCCATAATCACTGCGGAGTAACGGAAATCGGCCCCCACACCGCCGTACTCTTCCGGCAGCATCGGGCACAGGAAGCCCAGCTCACCTGCTTTCTGCCAGAGCTCGCGGCTGACCTGACCATCTTTTTCCCATTGGTCATGATACGGAGCCGCTTCCTGCTCCAGAAACTTGCGAACGGAATCGCGGAAGCCTTCAAGATCGGCGTCGAAAAGAGTACGTGGAATCATTGCTGAACCTCGGTAAACGGGTTGGTTTATCATTGTGTTCAGCAAGTCTGTGGCGGGGCGGGGTTTCGCTCAATGGTGAAAACCATCAATCGCTTTGGCCAAAACCATCGCCCCGGAACGGATCAGTCGGCTTTCTTTTCGCCCCAGCGAGGTACCAGGGTTTGCGGAAGATCCAGATGGTCGAGAATCCGGGCCACCATAAAATCGACCAGATCATCCACCGACTGCGGGTTGTGATAGAACCCGGGGCTCGCCGGCATCATTACCGCACCCATGCGGGTAAGCCTGAGCATGTTTTCCAGGTGCACCTCAGAATAGGGCGCCTCACGCAACACCAGAATCAGCTTGCGGCGCTCTTTCAGGGCCACGTCGCCGGCGCGCTCGATCAGATTGTTGCTGGCGCCGGTCGCCAGTGCCGAGAGCGTGCCGGTGCTGCAGGGGCAAATTACCAGCGGCGCCTTCTCGCCGGAACCGGAAGCCGGTGGAGAAAACCACTCCTCCCGGCCAAAGACCTGTACCTGACCGGGCTGCGCACCGGCGAAGTCCGACAAGGCCTCTGCCATGGCAGGCGTGGAACCCGGCAGCCGAAAATCGGTTTCAGTCGCGATCACCACCTGGGCCGCCTTACTGATCATCATGTTCACACGGCAACCGTTGGCTACCAGGCACTGCAACAGACGAAGCCCGTACTGGGCTCCGGACGCGCCGGTAAACGCCAGATTAACAACCGGTGATTGTTCAGCCACGACGCTTCTCCAGTTCCGCCACCAGTTTCCGATGAATGCCGCCAAAACCGCCATTACTCATGATCACGATATGACAAGTCTCTGGCAGTCCCTCCAGCGCCTTCTCAATCAGTTCCTCCACCGACGCCTCCACCCTGTGATGATCCAGCTCACCATGTTCCGCCTGCCAGCTCCCCACCAGTTCCGGCAACCAGTCCATATCACTGAGATTACCCCAAAGCACCCGATCCGCCAGTGCGGCACTCGGGATCAGCGTCTGCTTGTGCACACCCTGCTTCATGGTATTGGAGCGGGGTTCGATAATGGCCAGGATGGGCTCATCTCCCACCCGATTGCGCAATCCCTCCAGGGTAGACGCAATCGCGGTTGGATGATGGGCAAAGTCGTCGTATACGCGCACACCGCCGATTTCGCCCACCAGCTCCATTCTGCGCTTCACTCCAGAGAACCGGCACAACGCCGCCACCGCATGGTCAGGCGTAACGCCCACATGACGGGCAGCGGCAATCGCCGACAGGGCATTACGCACATTGTGCAAACCGGTCAGCCCCCATTTCAGCGTCGCAACCGGCTGCTCATGGTGGATGACCATGAAGCGGCTGCCATCCTCAGCCAGAAGCTCAGCCCGCCAGTCCGCCGTGCGGCTGATCTCGCTGCCGATGGCCGTATCCTGCACCGGGCTCCAGCTCCCCATCTCCAGAGCATTATCCAGGTGGCTGTCCAGAGCAGGTCGAATGATCAGGCCCTGAGACGGTACGGTACGCACAAGGTTATGAAACTGACGCTCGATGGCTTCCACGTTTTCGAAAATGTCGGCGTGGTCGTATTCCAGGTTATTCAGAATCAGGGTATTCGGGCGGTAGTGGATAAACTTGGAGCGCTTATCAAAGAACGCGCTGTCGTACTCATCCGCCTCGATCACAAAGAAATCACTGCTGCCCAGTCGGGCAGACACCGGAAAGTCCTGGGGCACACCGCCTATCAGGTAACCGGCATCAAAGCCGGCCTGGTCGAGAATCCACAGCAGCATGGCCGTTGTGGTGGTTTTGCCATGGGTACCGGCTACGGCCATCACCCACCGGTGGCGCAGGACCTCCCGGGCGAGCCATTCGGGGCCAGACATATAATCAATGCGCCGGTTGAGCACTGCTTCCACTTCCGGGTTACCCCGGGACATGGCATTCCCGATCAGCACCAGATCCGGATTCGGCTCCAGGTTCTCTGGCCGGTAACCTTCTGTCAACGCAATGCCCTGGGCCTCCAGCTGAGTACTCATGGGAGGGTAAACGCCCTGGTCCGAACCGGTCACCTTATGCCCCAGCTCCCGGGCGATCACCGCCAGACTGCCCATGAACGTGCCGCAAATGCCCAGAATATGTATATGCATTAAGGTTGTGCCTCCGGTTTGAAACCTGCCAAGCCTCTACCATACTTTCTGCGCGGTCAAGAGCCGGCATATGCTCATGAAAAACCGCGGTGTTTGGCGTATCATCTGCGCCATCGTTGAACCAGCAGGAGGCTTCAGCCCGAGATGGCTATCAAGAACGCATTTTATGCCCAGTCTGGCGGGGTCACCGCCGTTATCAATGCCAGTGCTTGCGGTGTTATCCAGACCGCACGCAAACATCCGGACCAGATCGGCAAGGTCTATGCCGGCCGCAACGGCATCATCGGTGCTTTGAAAGAAGAGCTGATTGATACCAGTCTGGAATCTGACGACGCCATCCAGGCCCTCATCCACACGCCAGGCGGGGCTTTTGGTTCCTGCCGCTACAAGCTCAAGAACATTTCCGAGAACCAGCGCGAATACGAGCGCCTGATTGAAGTGTTCCGGGCCCACGACATCGGTTACTTCTTCTACAACGGCGGCGGCGATTCCCAGGATACCGCCTATAAGGTCTCCCAACTGGCCGATCGTATGGGTTACCCGATCACCTGCATTGGCGTGCCCAAAACGGTCGACAACGACCTTCCCTTCACCGACTGCTGTCCCGGATTTGGTTCCGTGGCCAAGTACATTGCCACATCCACCCTCGAAGCCAGCCTGGATATCAAATCCATGTGTGAAACCTCCACCAAGGTCTTCATTCTGGAAGTGATGGGTCGCCACGCCGGCTGGATTGCTGCCGCTGGCGGACTGGCCGGACAGAGCGAAGGCGAGCCGCCTCACGTCATCCTGTTCCCGGAAATTCCCTTCAACCGGGAGAAATTCCTGGAGCGAGTGGATCAGTGCGTGAGGGATTACGGTTACTGCGTGGTGGTGGCGTCTGAAGGCGCCCAATACGAAGACGGCCGCTTCGTTGCCGATGCCGGCGCCAAGGATGCCTTCGGCCACACCCAGCTTGGTGGTGTTGCCCCGGCCCTGGCCAATATGGTGAAACAGGCCCTGGGCCACAAATACCACTGGGCAGTGGCAGACTATCTGCAGCGTGCAGCCAGGCACATTGCCTCGGCCACTGATGTGGAGCAGGCCTACGCGGTTGGCAAGGCTGCGGTGGAAATGGCCCTGGCAGGCAAACAGGCTCTGATGCCCACCATCGTGCGGGATCAGGCCAAGCCTTATCGCTGGTCAATCGGCGAGGCCAACCTCAGCGAGGTCGCCAACCAGGAAAAGAAAATGCCGATCCATTACATCACAGACAACGGCTTTGGCATCACTCAGGATTGCCGGGATTACCTGCAGCCGCTGATCGCCGGCGAAAGCTTCCCGCCGTTTGACGACGGTCTGCCCAGGGTTGCCAAGCTGAAGAACCAGCTGGTGGAGAAGAAACTGAGGACCGAGTTCGAACTCTGATCCTGCCCTGCAGCCCTACAAAAAAGCCCGGCCAAAATTGCCGGGCTTTTTTTACGCTACAAACGGCTGCGACCTAACTGGCCGTTTGCGCCTCATGGCGGCGCACATACGCTGAGAAATCGTCGAAACCACCCACATACTCGGAACCCACCAGAATCTGGGGCACCGTGTAGACCGGATGGCCGATACGGTCGGCAATGTCCTGTTTGCTCATGCCTTTTTCGATCATGTCCACCCACACGTAGGGGATGTTTCTGGATTCACACAGGTCCCTTGCCCGAACGCAAAAACCACAACTTGAACGGCCATAAATCGTGACCTGCTCCATACATACCTCCTGACTCAAAGGGTTGCGAGTGGCTGGCACTCAGCGCATTTATAATGTCGCAATAATGGCATGGCGAGCACCAATTGAAAATTGATCCTCGCCATGATCGTGATAGTAGCTGACGATACCGATATCGCCCGTGGAAGGGCCAGCCTCAGGTTTTCAGGCGGCCCAGTTCGCGATCCAGCACCTGAACCTGGCCATCGAGCGCATCGCCACTCTGGCGGACCCGCTGCGCCAACTCCCGCAGATCGTTGGCTGCGTCGCCGATGTGGGTCAGGTTCCGGTTAATTTCCTCGCTCACCGAACTCTGCTCCTCAGCGGCGGTGGCCACCTGGGTGACATGCTCAACAATCGTGGCGATACGCTCAACCACTGTGGCCAGCGAGTGACTGGCTTCCCGGGTACCCTCTACCGCGCTGGTGGCTCGCTCCACTCCGGTTCCAATGACCGTTACCGCACCGTCCACGTCGCCTTTCAGGCGCTCAATCATGCCACTGATCTCGTCCGTGGATTCGCGGGTTCGGGACGCCAGCGTGCGCACTTCATCGGCTACCACCGCAAAGCCACGCCCCTGCTCTCCGGCCCGTGCAGCCTCGATAGCGGCATTCAGTGCCAGCAGATTGGTCTGCTCGGCAATGCCACGGATTACTTCCAGAATCCGGTTGATTTCCTCACTGCGCTGGGCCACGTGACCAATAGCCGAGCTGGCCTGATCCATATCGCCGGCCAGTGCATCCACGCCCCGCAACGCCGTACCCAGAGTATCCTGGGTAAATTTAATGCCATCCCGCGCAGCCCGGGCATTATCCGCTGCCTCGCCAGCAAAGCCGGCCACTTCCCCCGCCGCCGCCGACATTTCATTCATGGCGGTCACCACACTGTCGATATCCTGATGCTGGCGGGCTGTCTGTTCATCGGTATCCCGTGCAATGGCGCCCACATCCGAAGCCTGCCCCCGCACCTGGGCATTCACATCTTTGAGGTCGTTGATCATTTCCCTCAGGCGGGCCAGGAAGGCATTAAAGCCGCCAGCAAGGTCAATCAGCTCGGCATGAGTGTCAATATCCAGTTCACGGGTAAGATCGCCCTCGGCACTGGCCAGATTGCGCATGCGCTTCCGGATTTCGTCCAGCGGCCGGGTAACCGAACGCACCAGCAACACCAATACGGCAATCGCAAGCACGACCACCACAATGCCCACCACGGTTTGGCGGGTGGCCGTGCTGGTTACTTCGTCTGACAGCAACGCCGTTATTTGATTCACACTGGCCAGGGCGATATCGCGCGGCAATTCAATCAACAGCGACCATTCAGCGCCCGGTAACGAGACCTTGACGGGATACGACACGGCGAGAATCTCACCGTTGTCGAAGCTGCCACCGTTGCGGTGCAACGCCGTAAACTCGCCAGCCAGATCCGGCAGTGCTTCCCGCAGTGGCCGGCCCAGATGCTCCTGATAATGACTGGAAGCAGCAATCAGGCCTTTCTCGCTCAATAATGTGACCCGTGACTGGCCGTCAAAGAGTTCCTCGCTGACACCGGCAATGGTCGACTGCAGCGTCGACAGGTTGATGTCGGAACCGACCACCCCGGCAAACTCGCCGTCACTGATCACCGGCACCACCAGGCTGGTCATCAGCTCGGAGTAGCCCTCTTCAATCTCATACTCATAGGGCTCCATCAGGCAGGGCTTTAGAGAATCGCGGGAACACAGGTACCATTCGGCTTCACGGATCCCGAACTCATTGCGGTTGTCCAGGTATTTGGTGGCAGGGTCTTCGGTTCTGCTGAACACCACATTGCCAGCCGGGTCCCGATAGTAGTAGATCTCAAGGGTACCCTCATCACTGCTGTGTTCTTCCACCCCGCCGGTAAAGTAAATGTCCTGGCCGTCGTAACCATCCGGCTCAAACTGGGCGTAAATCGAACTCAGATGCTTCTGCTCCTCGAGCACAGCCCCAATGTTTTCCTGAAGGTCGCGCCGACTGATCCTTCCGGAGCTGTCCGCTTCGATATTTCGGGTAATCAGGCTGCGAACCACTTCAGGCGTCTGGTAGGCGGTTTCGAATACCCCGGTCACCAGCTCACCGTATTTCCCTGCGGTCGCACTAAGCTGATCCATTACAATACGTTGCACCGTGCCCCGGGTTTCCCGGGTCAGCCGTTCCTCCATGGAACCGAGGGAGAGCTGGGCGGTGATAACAATACTCACACCCATGGTTAGCAGCAGTGCAATCACCAGGGCGTAGAGTTTTACGCGCAGAGAGAGTTGTTTCATGTACATCGAAACCTTTTTCTGTGAGGCTTAACCAACATCCTAGAGCATGGAGGCGTTTTTGGCCTACCTGACCCTGTTCCTGACATCTTTTGCCGCGGCAACGCTGCTGCCCGCGTATTCGGAAATACTGCTCGGCACCCTGGTCAGCCAGAATTATCCCCTGTTCTGGTTGTGGTTCTGGGCAACCATGGGAAATACTCTGGGGTCAGTGGTTAATGGGCTTATCGGCCGGCAAGTGGATCGCTTTAAGCACAAACGCTGGTTTCCCGTCAGTGAACTTCAACTACACAAGGCACGAAACCGGTTCAATCGATATGGTCAGTGGTCGCTCCTGCTGGGCTGGTTGCCCATTGGCGGCGATGCACTGACTCTGGTGGGCGGCATTATGCGAGTCCCCTGGCTGAATTTTATTGTTCTGGTGGGGATTGGTAAGGGACTGCGCTATGCCTTCGTCATCTGGGTGGTGCTGACCGCGTCTGGCTAGGCAGCACCGCTCCCATAGAGGTATTTTCTCAACAAGTCCTCGCCGTTGAACTCGGAGTGCAACACCGCAATGAAGGTGTAAACCCCGATTAGTTTTCGATTGAGGAACACGAATTCCTTGGGGGGTACACGAAAATAGCGGCTGATGGCAGACCTGGCGGCCTGCTTGGCCACTCTCGAGGGCAAATCGCTCTGTTTCCAGCGGTACTGGCCATGGCTGTTGACGGCATAATCCGGCCACTGACTGCGATCCTTCGCCAGGGGTTCCAGTACTGACATACAGACCTTGCCAAACTTGTCCAGCACCTCCGCCGGCCAGTCCCGGCTCATGAATCTGAGCTTGATTCCGCCCTCAACAACTTGCTCCAGATCTTCCTCATAGGAAGCCCTGATCATCTGGATGACCGGCTTCAGAAAGTCAGACGAGTAACTCTGCACGGCGCCAAAATCCAGCAGGACAATCCGGTCAGTTTCCGAATCACCACCCTGTTCGCCCGCAATACGGATCCGGTAGTTGCCGAAATTCGGGTCGGTCTGGATCTCTCCCCATTCGAATAGTTCCCGGAAAAATAATTCCAGGGCTGCCTGGCCCAGGGCACTGCGTCGCTCCAGTGGCAATTCACGAACCGCCACTGAACTGACCGAATGGCCGTGCTCATAGGTCGAGGCAATAACATGATCCGTTGAAAATTCTGCCAGCACTCTTGGCACCACAAAGCGTGGATCATGGCTAAGCATCTGGCGGAACTTTTCGGTGGTACGGGCCTCCAGCCGGTAATCCACCTCCCGATGCATCATTTCCCGGACTTCTTCCAGCCAGTCGTTGAATTCAGGGCCGAAGCTGACCAGCCGCGCCACTTTCAGCAGATGAGCCACAGCGTTCAGATCACTGTCGACGGCATCGGCAACACCGGGGTATTGCACTTTAAGCACAAGCTCCAACCCGTCGCTACGGCGCACCGCACGATGTACCTGGCCAAGTGAGGCGGCTCCTATAGGCTCCGGGTCAATATCGAGTTCAGAAAGCCGGCTCTCCCCCAGTTCGGCTTTGAGAACCCGCTCAATGGCCGGCCACTCCAGAGAGGTGGTCTGGTCTTCCAGAGTGTGCAGCGCCTCAGTGACTTCTTCGGGGAGAAAATGCTCGCCGTACAGCGCCATGACCTGGCCGATCTTGACCACACTGCCCTTGAGCCGGCCAAGCTCGTCCACCAGAAACCGGGCCTGACTGGAGAGCATTGCCCGATGCCGCTGCTCCCGGGTTTCCTTGTTGCTGAACCAGTTAGTCGCCATATGGGACGCCATGCGCGTGCCTGCGAACAGTCCGGCTCTGGTCAGCGACAACCTGCGCTCAAAACTGCCGGTCTTGATACGGGAGACGGATTTTCCGGGTCGGCTGGAAGACATGAAAGACCTGTTTCTGTCAGGAAATGTGAATGCCTGCAATACATCTGACCATTATACGGATCTGGGCGCGCGACTACCTAACCCAGTCGTCGCGCCGGCGCTGCCCCTGCAGCCAATGTGTATAAACTTCGACCAATTTAAAAGAGTTCGTGACATCGGTTACGTTTTGACACAGTCACAGATCACAAAGCGGTCTAGTATTGGTTGACAGGGTTTCTGTGATATTTATCAACTACAACAACACCACCCACACATGAA
Source organism: Marinobacter sp. tcs-11 (assembly GCF_002049515.1). Taxonomy (NCBI): domain Bacteria; kingdom Pseudomonadati; phylum Pseudomonadota; class Gammaproteobacteria; order Pseudomonadales; family Marinobacteraceae; genus Marinobacter; species Marinobacter sp. tcs-11. Next base: position 149,112 of record NZ_LLYU01000006.1, read on the forward strand.
TCAGCCCGCTTCAAGAACGCCAGACGCCGAGCTGTCGCAGTTTCGCGTTAAAGGCGAGATACCGGTACCGGCCCTGATCAACGGCCTCACCTGTGCGGCAGTGCCGCTGCTTGTGTTTTTTGCCTGGCGCTCATCCGGCCACGGCGACCCGTTGACTTCACGGCTACTGCTGGCCTTCGCAGCCCTTCTGGCCATTAATGCGATCGTTTTTCTGAGCCTGGGCCACAAAACCCTCCAGCGCCGGACATTCATTACCCTGATTATCGCTCTGTTTACCTACCTGGCCATCCAGGCGGTTGAAGACGGCTCGGCCATCATCTGGCTGTTCGCCTATCCCCCCATAATCTTCTACATAAGTGAAGCCAGAGTAGGCATACTGGCCTGTGTGGGCGGATGGCTGGCCGTATTATTCCTGTTCAGCCCGTTGGGGGATATGGTTTTTGACTCGCCCTACAGTACCAGCTTCCGGCTTTCCATGATCATCGTGCTGGCTTTCGAAATGGCCACTTGCTACATCCTCGACCAGAGCCGGCGGCGGAGCAAGCTAGGCTTGATCCGGCTGGCCGCAGAATTCGAGTACGCCGCCAAGCACGACGCACTCACCAGCCTGGCCAATCGCCGCGAAGGTTTGGAACAACTGGAAACAGAGTATCAGCGCTACCTGCGTAACGGTCGCAGCTTCTCGGTTCTGCTGATGGATATCGACCTGTTCAAGAATGTAAACGACAGCTACGGTCACCAGGCGGGCGACGACATGATCGTGTTGGTTGCCCGCACCGTGACCGGCCAGAGCCGCAAGGTGGACACCATCGCCCGCTGGGGCGGAGAAGAGTTTCTGGTACTACTCCCCGAAACCGCCCTGACCGAAGCCGCCGCTACGGCAGAGCGAATCCGCTCAGCTGTGGCGAGCCAGGCCATTGACTGCGCGGGCACGCGAGTGACCGCCACCATCAGCATCGGCGTGGCCTGTATACAGGGGTCGGAGTCGATCGATCGCCTGCTGCAACGGGCCGATGAGGCGCTGTATCAGGCCAAGACGCTGGGGAGAAATCGCGTGTGTCAGGCTACTGAGGCGCTTCACCAGCCCTGACGTTGCTCCACCTGACAATGGCCCAGGCCTTCGACCAGCTCGCTCACCAGCCGGCGTTCCAGGTCATAGACCGAGGCTCCGGCCTCAAAATCACTGACTTGGCACATGGACATACCCGCGTAGCCACAAGGGTTGATTCGGGAGAAGGGTTCCATGTCCATGTTCACATTCAAAGCCAGGCCATGGAAGGAGCAGCCCCGGCGGACCCTCAAACCCAAGGACGCAATCTTGGCGCCATTCACATAGACACCCGGCGCATCTGACCGCGGTGCTGCTTCGATGCCGCCTTGGGCCAGGGTACTGACAATCGCCTGCTCAATGGCACTGACCAGGTTACGCACCCCGAGTTTACGCCGGGTCAGATCAATCAGCAGGTAGATCACCAACTGCCCGGGGCCGTGGTAGGTCACCTGACCACCACGATCCACCTGAATTACCGGAATGTCTCCTGGCAGAAGGATATGCTCGGCTTTGCCCGCCTGCCCCTGGGTAAACACCCTGGGATGCTCCAGGCACCAGAGCTCATCCACGGTGGCCTCGTCCCGGTTGGCGGTGAACGATTTCATCGCTTCCCAGGTTTCCATGTAGGGCTGTTGCCCCAGTGACCGTACGATGAGGTCAGCCACCGTTACAGCACCATGTGAACGCGGCCACTGGCCTTAAGCTCTTCAAAGAGTGCTTTGAGCTGATCTTCACCGGTCGCCACAATTTTCAGCTGAACCGAAGAAAACCGGCCTTTGCTGCTGTCGTTCACCGAGATGTCCGCTTCAGACAGTCCCGGGGCATGCTGCTCAACGACCTCCACCACAAATTCGGTGAAATCGGGCGCGGCATTGCCAATCACCTTGATGACATAGTCACAGGGAAACTCGATTTTTGGTGCTTTCGGCTCAGTCATGCCGCACATTACTCCCGGCTAAGGCAAACAGCGCCTCAACCTCAGTTAAACAGTTGAACAAAAAACAGCTTGATGGCGTCCCAGATGCGCTTGAACAAACCGCCTTCAGGCACTTCGGTAAGTGCCAGCACCGGCTCATCCACCAGGGTTTCACCATCCAGAACCACACGAACACGGCCCAGCTCATCTCCCACCTTAATGGGCGCTTTTATCACGGAATCAAGGTCGACCACAGATTCCAGTTGCTCGCGGGAGCCACGGGGAATGGTGACATAGATATCCTCCGGCATGCCTACCGACACCTCATCCGCCTGACCGCCCCACACTCTGGACGCCATCAGCTCCTGACCGGCACGGAACAGCCGCTCGGTTTCAAAGTAGCGGAAGCCGTAGTTGAGCATTTTCTGCACTTCCTGGGCCCGGGCCTCAGAGCTGCTGGTTCCCATAACCGTAGCAATCAGCCGGGTCTCACCCCGCTTGGCCGATGCCACCAGACAATAACCGGCCTCTTCCGTGTGCCCGGTTTTCAAACCATCAACGCTGTCATCCCGCCATAGCAGGCTGTTTCGGTTGGGCTGACGAATATTGTTGTAGGTGAAGTGCTTCTGCGCATACAGCGGGTAGTTTTCCGGGTAGTCCTGGATAATATGCCGTGCCAGGACCGCAAGATCGTAGGCGGTTGAGAAATGGTCTGCGGAGGGCAGGCCGGTGGCGTTTTCGAAGTGGGTATCTTTCATGCCCAGCAGTTGCGCCTGCTGGTTCATGATGTCCACGAAAGCCCCTTCACTGCCGGCCACAAACTCGGCCAACGCCACAGACGCATCGTTGCCAGACTGGATAATCACACCCTTGAGCAGATCCTCAACGGACACCGAGGTGCCCTCCTGCACGAAGGTTCTGGACCCCTCTGTGCGCCAGGCCTTGACACTGATAGGTACCATATCCGACATGGAGATACGGCCTTCATCCAGCTCGCGCTCGACAATATAGGCCGTCATCATTTTGGTCAGACTCGCCGGTGGCAAACGCTCATTGCTATTGTGCTCCATGATCACACGACCACTGAGCGGATCCATCAATACCCAGGAGCTACCGGCAATCTGCGGCGGAGACGGGATCAGTACCGCCTGCGCCGAGGCCTGCCCGCTCATCAGCAACAGGGAAAAAACCAGAAACAGTGTTCGAGTTACAGTCTTGAAAGCCATGGATAGTTTCATTCGTCGTCAGATGCTTGTCTTATGTTGGTTCTGAACTCAGTCGGTTCAGTGCGAATCGGTCAGTACAATGGACTGCCGGAACCCTCTGGATTCCAGAAGGTTCTGAGCGTAGCGCGCGTCGCCCTCGCTCTTGAATGGCCCCACCTGAACCCGATGGAACCGGCCATTATCAGTGGTGATCTCCCGGACTCTCACAGGATTATCCAGCACTCCCAGCAGACGCTCGCGCATGGCCTCAGCCGGATCCCGCTGACTGAATGCGCCGAGCTGGACAAACAGCCCCTCACCGGCGGCCAGCTCTGTTGTTCTGGAAGCCTGTGAGGCAACCACCGGAGCCTGGCCAGCGGCATCAAACGGCTTGCCAGCCAGAAACATGGCGCCGTCCGGACGCACCGTAATAGCGGCCACTTCAACCCTGGCGGTACCACGGGATTGATAGCCGAGCTTCTTGGCCGCGGCATAGGACAGATCGATCAGCCGATCCCCGTGGAAGGGGCCGCGATCGTTCACACGGACAATCACCGAGCGGCCGTTGTCGAGATTGGTCACTCGCGCGTAACCCGGAATCCGAAGGGATTTGTGTGCCGCCGACATGGCATACATGTCGAACACTTCACCGTTGGAGGTCTTGTGGCCGTGAAACTTCTCGCCATACCAGCTCGCGGTGCCGCGCTGCACGTAGCCGTCGTTACTGTCCATCACATGATAGCGCTTGCCCCAGACCGTATAGGGCGACTTGTTGCCAGCCGTCCGTGGCTGCTCATAACGGGGTGTGGCATCGGCCAGGCCACTGGCGTCAAAGCTGCCCGAAGGAGCCCGATCCTGCTTAATGGTGTAGCGTGACGAGTGGTCAACTTCAGGACTGCTGGCACAGCCGGCCAGCAAGGCAGCTAAAGCCAGTGCGGGAATCCGTTTGTCAGAGACCTTGACCATGTCTGTTCACTACCCCAAAACCTGTGTATTGATACCGCCATTACTGACCAGCAACATTGTAACGGGTTCCCTTGTGTATACACCATTACCGGGCAGCCATCATTACTGGTTCAGGCGGTGATCATCCGGCGATGGGTGTGAATCGACATCAGCACGCCGAACGCCGCCATCAAAGTGACACTTGAGGTGCCGCCATAGCTGATCAACGGCAAAGGCACACCGACCACTGGCAACAGGCCGCTCACCATTCCAATGTTGACGAAGATATAGATAAAGAACGTCATCGTCAGCGCTCCGGCCACCAACCGGCTAAAGGAGTCCTGGGCGGTAACCGAGATATAGAGACAACGCAGGATAATCAGGAAGTACACCGTCAACAGCAGCAACATACCGATAAAACCGAACTCCTCTGCCAGCACCGCGACAATAAAGTCGGTGTGGCTTTCCGGCAAAAACTCCAGGTGTGACTGGGTACCCTGCAACCAGCCCTTGCCCTCCATACCGCCGGAACCGATCGCGGTTTTCGACTGGATAATGTTCCAGCCGGCTCCGAGCGGATCACTTTGAGGGTCCAACAGCGTCAATACCCGCTGCTTCTGATATTCCCGCATGACGAAGAACCACATCAGCGGGGCAGAAACCGAGACCATGGCGAGGAACGCGGCAATCAACTTCCAGCTGATACCGGCAAAAAACACCACGAAAATGCCGGCCATGCCGACCAGCAAGGAGGTACCGAGATCCGGTTGCTGGATGATCAGGAACATCGGCAGCAGAACGATCACCAGCCCCGTCATCACCCTGGGGAAGGTCGGTGGCAGGTAATAACGAGACAGATACCAGGCTGCCATCATCGGCACCACCAGCTTCATGAACTCGGAAGGCTGAAACCGGGGCAGGCCAGGCAACGCCAGCCAGCGTTGCGCCCCTTTGGCGCCAACACCCACCAACAACACGGCGACCAGCCCGATCAGTCCCAAGCCGTAGAGCCAGGGCGCCCATCGGCGAAAGACCGCCGGATCCAACTGAGCGAATACGAACATCACCACAAAGGCAACGCCCAGGCGAATACCCTGTGCCTTGACCACATCAATATTCCGGTCAGCACCACTGTAAAGCACAAAAAGGCCGCCACCGACGAGCAACAACAGAAGCCCCAGGAGAATCGGGTCCAGATGCAACGCTGACCAGATACTGCGGTTGCGCCCCAGATCGCTGCTAGTCTGACTGCTCCACAATTTGCTGCCGGCCATCAGTTGTCTCCCCCGGCCGCGCTGGAATCGCTGATCACAGGTTCTGCCTGCTCCGCCGGAAACTCCTCCAGCCAGGCATCAAACAAGGCGCGGGCAACCGGAGCCGCGGCGCCGCTGCCACTGCCACCATTTTCAACGATAACCGCCACTGCGATCTTGGGGTCATCCGCTGGCGCAAACCCGACAAACAGCGCGTGGTCCCGAAGCCGTTCCCTTATCTGCTCTTCGTCGTACTCCTCATCCTGACCAAGACTGAATACCTGGGCCGTGCCCGTTTTTCCAGCCATTCGGTAGCTTGCGCCTCGACCAGCGCTTCGACCCGTCCCCCGGGCACCATGCATCACTTCTTCCATGGTATCGACGACATATTCCCAATCGTCAGGATCCTTCAGTTCAAGCTGTTCATGCGTCTGCTCCGGCAGAAATTCCTCCACTGGACTGTCGCCGTGAACATCCTTAAGCAACCTGGGCTCAACCCAGGCTCCGCGATTGGCAATCAATGCTGTAGCCGTTGCCAGTTGCATGGGCGTTGCCAGCAAAAAACCCTGCCCAATGCTCATGTTGACTGAGTCTCCGGGATACCAGGGTTCATTTCTCACGGCCCTTTTCCAGTCTGCGGTCGGCAACAACCCGGTCAAAGCACCGGACACATCCAGGGTGGCATCCTCACCAAAGCCGAACCGGGCCAGATAGGAAGACATGACATCCACCCCCATATCAACGCCCACTGCGTAAAAGTAAACATCATTGGATCTCGCCATCGAGTACTTCAGATCCACCCAGCCATCACCAGAGCGATTCCAGTTCCGAAAACGCCTCCCGCCCTCACGGAGCTGGAAGTATCCCGGGTCCCAGATTCTACGGTCTTTATCCGTTGCGCCGCTGTCCAGCGCTGCAACAGCCATCATGGGCTTGATGGTCGACGCAGGGGGGTACTGGCCACGGAGCGCCCTGTTAAACAATGGCTTATCGATACTCTGACTCAATTCGCGATAATCATTGACACTGATACCGGTCACAAATTTATTGGCATCAAAACCGGGCACACTGGCAAGCGCCAGAATCCCGCCGGTCTTGGGTTCGATAGCAATGATCGCACCTCGCCTGCCCTCCATCAGCTCATGCGCCCGACGCTGGAGCCGCAAATCAAGATGGAGCTGGAGGTCTTCGCCCGGAACAGGATTTACTCGCTCAAGCACCCGCAAGATCCGGCCACGGGCGTTGGTTTCTACATGCTGGTAGCCCACCTGACCGTGAAGCGCCTCCTCGTAGAAACGCTCAATGCCGGATTTGCCGATGTAGTTGGTCCCCGCGTAATTGACCGGATCGATACGCTGGAGTTCGTCGCGATTGATACGGCCGACAAACCCCAGGGCATGGGCGGTCAGCTCGCTATGGGGATAGTAGCGAACCAGTTCGGCCTCAACTTCCACCCCGGGAAACTGATGCCGGTGCACTGCCATGCGGGCAATTTCGGCTTCGTCGAGATCGTAACTCAAGGGGATCGCCTGGAACGGACGTCGCGGCTCCCGCAGTCGGCGCTGGAATCGTTCCAGATCTTCATCGGCAATACTCAGGATGTCGCTCAGGCGCGCCAGGGTTGCATCCATGTCGCCAACGCGCTCCGGCACCACCGTCAGGCTGAATACCGGGCGATTCTCCGCCAGCAGAACGTTATTCCGGTCGTACACCAGACCTCGGGGTGGCGGTACCGACTGTACCTGAACCCGGTTTTTGTCAGACAGTGTGGTATATATCTCGTGCTCAACGATCTGTAACTGGTACATCCGCGCCAGCAACCCGGTCATCAGCACCAGGACGAATACCAGCATCACCATGGCCCGGCGCTGGAACAGCCGGCGCTCCGCTGCGGTATTTTTCAGTTCGCCCCAGACCATGTCTGTTCCTAGGCCCGGTGGTAAGGGTGGTTACGGGTGATGGTCCAGGCCCGGTAGAGTTGCTCAGCCAAGAGGATTCTCACCAGAGGGTGGGGCAAGGTAAGAGGCGACAGTGACCATTGCTGATCCGCCCGCTGTCGACAGGCATCCGCCAAGCCGTCGGGGCCGCCGACCAGAAAAGCGACATCCCGGCCGTCCTGTTGCCAGTTTTCCAGCTGTGAGGCGAGTTTTTCCGTTGACCAGGGGCGCCCACCCACCTCCAGAGCCACCACGCGGTCACGGGTGCCTGCTGCAGACAGGATAGCGTCGCTTTCCCGCTGCATCAGTCGGGAGATGTCGGGATTTTTGCCCCGGTGGGCCATGGGGATTTCTGTCAGTTCAAGGGGCAGCTCGGGCGGCATCCGGCGAGCGTAGTCGTTGTACCCCGCAGTGACCCAGTCGGGCATTTTCTGCCCCACACAGATCAGACGCAGGCGCATGACTACTCGCTGCCCGCAGCACCGAGATCCGGAGCATCACGCCAGAAGCGCTCCAGATCGTAGAACTCCCGGGTAGCAGGCATCATCACGTGAACAACCACGTCACCCAGATCAACCAGGATCCAGTCACTGCCGCCTTCACCTTCAACGTTGGATGCACGTACACCCTGCTCTTTGGCCTCGATCACCACCGAATCCGCGAGGGATTTTACATGTCGGTTGGAGGTACCGGATGCCAGAACCATAAAATCGGTCACGCTGGTGCGGTCGCGAACATCAATCACACTAATGTCCTGAGCCTTGATATTTTCCAGTGCGTTAACGACCAGATCTTTCAGTTGTTCAGCCTGCATAATTACCCTGTAGTACGGGTACTGGCCGGTATGGCCACCCGATCAATGATATTCAGACGCGATTGTAGCATCAAAGACGCCTGTGAATAACTCCTATTGGCCCTCAACGGGCCGGGCACCGTAGAGCCCCCAGGCGCGGATACTCTGGCAGACATCATCCGGTGTGAGGTAGCGTGGCGACCGACCCGCCGCGATACGCCGTCGAATACCAGTGGCGGAAATGTCCAGCAATGGCGGCGCCAGCTCCAGTACCAGGCCCGCCGGCCGCGAATGCAGCTCCGAAGCTGAACCCACACAGCGCTCTGCTACCAGCTGCGCTGCCTCGCTGCCCACCGGCAGTTCCGAGCCGGGGCGGCGCACCACCACGATATGGGCAAGCCCGGGGATCTCCTGCCACTCGCGCCAGCGGTCAAACGATGAGAAAGCGTCGGTACCAACCACCATCACCAGAGGACAATCCGGCCCCAGCTCGGCCCGAAGCTGGCGCAATGTATCGGCGGTGTATGAGGCTCCGCCCCGGTGCACCTCCTGCTCGTCCAGCGCCAGCGCGGGTTCGCCGGCGATGGCCTGCCGGATCATCTCCAGACGCTGCGCTGAACTGGCTCCGGTGCTACCCCGATGCGGAGGGATATGGCTGGGCACCAGATGTACCCGGCTCACCTCCAGCGCCTCGGACACTTCCAGTGCCAGCCGGAGGTGACCGTGGTGAATCGGGTCAAAGGTGCCGCCGTAGATCACATGCATGGTGTCAGGTCCGGATATGGCCGTCACCGAACACCACGTACTTCTGTGAGGTAAGCCCTTCAAGACCGACCGGCCCACGGGCATGGATCTTATCGGTGGAAATACCAATCTCAGCGCCCAGGCCATACTCGAAGCCATCGGCAAATCGGGTTGAGGCATTGACCATGACAGAACTGGAATCCACCTCCGTCAGGAACCGACGGGCACGGGTGTAGTTTTCGGTGATAATGCTGTCGGTGTGCTGGGAGCTGTAGCGATTGATATGCTCAATGGCACCATCCAGTCCATCAACCACCTTCACCGCCAGAATGGGGGCAAGGTATTCCGCGTGCCAGTCTTCCTCGGTGGCTTCGACAATATCTCCGAGAATGGCACAGGTGCGCCGGCACCCCCGCAACTCCACGGTTTTGCTTCGGAACTGTTCCGCCAGCAGCGGCAACAAGTCCTCCGCCACCTCGTCATCAACCAGCAGGGTTTCCATGGTATTGCAGGTCCCGTAACGCTGGGTTTTGGCATTAACCGCTACCTTCAGCGCCTTCTCCGGGTCGGCATGGCTGTCGATGTAAACATGACACACACCATCCAGATGCTTGATTACCGGCACACGGGCGTCCCGACTGATACGCTCGATCAGGCCCTTACCGCCGCGAGGAACAATCACGTCCACGAACTGAGGCATGGTAATCAGCTCACCCACAGCGGCCCTGTCGGTAGTGCTGACCACCTGGACTGCAGTTTCCGGCAACCCCGCCTCGCTCAGACCCTGTTTGAGACAACGGGCAATGGCCTGGTTGGAGTGGATCGCCTCGGAGCCGCCGCGCAGAATGGTCGCATTGCCGGATTTCAGACACAGACTGGCAGCCTCGACCGTGACATTGGGCCGCGACTCGTAAATGATACCGATTACCCCCAGTGGCACCCGCATCTTGCCTACCTGAATACCCGACGGGCGATAGGTCATATCGGTAATCACACCCACAGGGTCCGGGAGCGCAGCCACCTGGCGCAAACCCTCAATCATGGCATCGATGCGCTGAGAGGTAAGCTCCAGGCGATCCAGCATGGCACTGTCGAGTCCGTTTTCCCGGCCACGCTCCAGATCCTTGCTGTTAGCCGTGGCAAGCTCGGATCTGGCGGCGTCCAGGGCGGCGGCGGTGGCCAGAAGTGCCTGATTCCGCACGGCAGTGGAGGACCGGGCGACTTCCCGGGAAGCGGCCCTGGCCTGCTGGCCGAGTTCCGTCATGTAGGCTGCTACATCCATTGATTTACCCTTAATTCTGCAAGCTGATTCCAAAACGGGAGGGTTACTTTACCTTTCCCGTTTCAAGTCCGCACCCCAAACGACTATTATAGCGCTGCACAGGTTCAAATGGATGCGCCAGCAAAGGACAGACTCAATGCCCCAAACCGCCGAAAAATTTCTTCCCGGCAAGTTTTCCCGCAGCGGGTTTATTGCCTTTGGCCTGACCACCGGGTTCTGTCTGTTCATGGGGGAACTGCTGGCGGCCGTGGCAGCTGCAGCTGCGGCTGGTCTTTGCCTGGCGGGCACCCATCAGGGCAAAGCACATCAAAACGCCCCCTGGCCACAATTACGGGCATTCTTTCTGACAGCCCTCGTTCTGGCTCTGGCATCGGCCATCTGGCTGGGCCCCTGGCCACTCAGCCACTGGCTCTATGCCCTGCCGCTGGTACTGTTCGCCATGGCGCCGGTCTACCTGGCAGCCATTGTTACTGTCATCTTCATTTTCCTGGTGCTAGCCGGAACCCAGTGGGCGATAGCCCTCCCGGACCGGCACCAGATGATGACGGCACTGGTACTGACCACGCTCCTGGGTGCAATTCTGGTGTTCATGCGCGAGTACAAATCCCGGCAGCTTGCGCCCCTGCGCCGTACCGATGAGCTTACCCAGGCAGCCAGCCGGGAATACCTGTCAGCTGACCTGCACAAGGAAATACAGCGCAGCGAGCGGGAAGGCACCAACATGTCGGTGATGATGATCGGGCTGGATACTCACCTGAGCGACGTCGATCCGGACGAAGACATTCGCGCGATTCTGCCACGCATCGGCCGCTACCTGCACTCTCAGCTTCGAGATTTCGATACCTATTACCGGGTGGCCGACCTTCAGTTTCTGGTGATTCTCCCCGGCGCCAATACTGCCGAGGCAGCCCGCACTGCAGAACAGGTTCGCCGCGGCCTGTGCACGCTGATGGATTCGCACGGCCTTAAGCTTACGGTCAGTACCGGCGTGGCCGGGCTCAATATCGGCGACGATGCCGACAGCCTGCAACAGAGCGTTGCCAACGCCCTGCGGCGCGCCCAACAGCAGGGCGGTAACCGGACCCAGACCTACAGCAACCCGGTACCCCCAGAGGCCAGCGGACTGACTGAACCTTCCGGCAGGGAGGCAACGCAATGACCGAGACCCGACTCCGAACCTGGACCCACGCCTTTGGCTACGGCCTGGCGGCGCTGTTCACCGCCGCGCTGGCACTGCAGAACCTGCGTTACGGCTTTTACCAGCTGTTCTATCTGGCCCTGGCCATGACCGCCTTACTGGTTGCCGGCCTGGTCTATACCTGGCTATGCCGTCGCCAGCAGCTCTCCGCGCCCGGCCACCTGGTCATTCTCGCCGGCCTTAACAGTGGTCTGGTTGCAGCGGTACTGACAATGGATGCCCCGGGCATCAGCCACTGGGCCATGCCTTTGCTTTCGCTGAACCTGCTGATTTTGCCCCTGCGGCATGGACTAATGCTCTCAGCGATGCTGCTGGTGCCGGTGCTGGCTGTCACCTGGCTGTCGACATCCATAGACACTGCCCTGATGACGACAGCCGGCCTTATAGCACTGCTGGCAGTGACCGCCCTGTATATCTGGCACTACGACCATATGGCGCAATCGGCCCAGGATCTTGCCATTACCGACCCCGCCACCGGAGCCCATAACGCCCGTTTTCTGGATGAGACACTGCAGAAGGAAATCAGTCGTGCCATTGCCACCGGCCACCCATTGTCGGTCGTCAGCCTGAACATCGACCATGCCGACGAAATTCGCGACCTGCACGGCAAAGCCGGCCTGCAAACGCTGCTACGCGACGTTACAGGTACCCTGTTTGAAATCATCCGGGCCGGGGATTCGCTCTACAGCATCAACGGCTCGGAGTTTTTCCTGATCCTGCCGTTTACGCCGGAGGAAGGGGTCCGGGTCATCGCAGAGCGCATTCGCAGAACCCTCAGCGAACATGACTGGGCCCAGGTTGGCAAGATCTCGGTCAGCCTCGGCTGCACCACCCGGGGCAACGGCGACACCAGCACCCATTCATTGCGTGACCGCGCAGTCACCGCCATGCTCGAAGCCCGGAAGCGGGGTGCGGATTCTGCCTGGTTCAGCCCGGGAGAGCCCGTCAAGGCATGACCGCGACCTGGCTCACCGACGTTACTTCCTGGGTCGCCGCCAATCCGGGCTGGCTGATTGCCGCCCTGTTCCTGACCGCGCTGATAGAATCGCTGGCGGTGGCCGGCATCATCGTGCCCGGAGTGGCTTTACTGTTCGCATTTGCCGCGCTCGCCGGCAAGAGCGGCCTGCCCCTGTCCGACGCCCTGCTGTGGGCCGGCCTTGGCGCCGTGGCGGGGGATGCGATCAGCTTCGCCATCGGCCGCCTGTTCAAGGGGCGTCTGAATACCGTCTGGCCATTCAGTCGATACCCGGGGCTCATTGCCCGCGGAGAGAGCTTTTTTCGCGCCCACGGAGGAAAAAGCGTGGTCATTGGCCGTTTCGTTGGGCCGATACGCCCGGTCATTCCCCTGATTGCCGGTGCGCTGACCATGTCCTGGCAGCGCTTTCTCACCTTCAATCTGCTATCAGCCACGGGCTGGGCCCTGGTGTATATCCTGCCGGGATTTTTCGTAGGCTCGGCTATGGGCAGCGAGATCAAACCCCCACCCCATTTCTATCTGGTACTTGCGATCAGTGGTGCGGCGCTGGTGGTTGTCTATCTGATTGTTTTGCGGATTCGGCTCGGCGTTGGTGAAGGGAGCTGGCTCTATCAATGGCTGGAATCCCGGATGAGTCAATACGACGCAACACACCGGTTCTGGCGTCTGTACAGCAGCGAGCGGCCGGCTCAGCAGGGGGAATTTCCTCTGCCCTCACTGCTAATGACGGCCACCTCGCTCGCATTGTTTCTTGGGCTGGCACAGTTGGTCGGAGTCAGTGGTGAGCTGGCCTTTATGAACCAGCAAGTGCTGCAATGGTTCGGCGCTCTGCGCCAACCCCTGCTGGATCTCCCGATGGTAGCGTTCACCTTGCTGGGAGATCCCCCGGTCCTGTTCGCTGCCGCCGTGTTTGCCGTTCTGTTGCTGGCGTTCCGGGGCTACTACGCAGCCGCCATTCATATTGCCACTGCAGCAGCCATCACCGGGATCAGCGTTTGGCTGCTGAAAGCAGGTATCGGCATCAGCCGGCCAGATCAGGTGCTCTCGGCACCAAGCTCCGGCGCTTACCCCAGTGGGCATACGGCCGGTATGACCGTGCTGGTTACCCTGGCAGCCAGCTTCGTCGCGGGCGAAAACCGCAAACACCAGCGCTGGCAACATTACCTGTTTCTGTCACTACCCTTGCTGCCGGTAGCCCTGAGCCGACTGTATCTCGGCGTGCACTGGTTCACGGATGTGCTTGGAGGCCTGTTTCTGGGGCTCGCGATCACCGGTGCGACACGGGCCAGTTACAGCCGATATGACAGGGTGGCGCTGAGCCCGGACAGCTTGACCTGGGCCGCCGGAATCGGCTGGCTGGCTTTCGTGGCCATGTACATGATGGGTAACTGGGAAACTGCCGTGGTGAGTTACGCCCCTCAGCTATAACCGTCAGCCGCCCTGTTCCAGCGCTTCCAGCAACTGTTGCAGTCGGTCAAGCCGTTCAAGCGGATCCTGTAATTCCGCCAGCCGCTGTTTTTCCTGCTTATCCAGCGGCAGCAATTCGGTCAGCCTCCAGCCAATATGGCGGGCATCGTCATAATCCACATCCATTTCCAGATCCTTGACCACCGGATGCCGGAACAGTGCCCGCAAAACCGAGGGCAACTCATGGTAGCGTTCCGGCACATCGCTCTCGGCCTCGGCAATCAGGCACTCCACATCGCCGACATTGAGGCCATCCTCCTGCTGCCAGCTACGGACGACGGAAACCTTGCAATCTCCCTCAACGGTGATACCCAGCAAACCGTTATCCAGTTGCTGGAAGTCGATGATCCGGACGTAGGTACCCATGTCGTAGAACGAGGCCCGGGCTTCGGTCTCGGCACCTTCCCGCAACAAAACCACCACAAAGCCGCGATCTTCCTTCAGGCAACGGGTGAGCATGTCGATATAACGGGGCTCGAACAGCTGCAGGGGGATTCGCCCCCCGGGGAGTATGATTGAATTCAATGGAAACAGCGGTACGTTCATAAGTTTTTCAGTCACTACTGGCCAGGCTCCTGCTGCGGCTTGGTCTATCGAATCGAAAGAAGCTTCTGCACTTCATCCACCCGTTCCCGGGCCTCACTCAGCAGTTGCAGACTTCTGGAAGCATTCAGTTCCAGCTCCCCCAGCCGGCGCCATGCCGGCACCTGATCAAAGGCTGGAAGCCCCTCATTCTGGCTGGAGCCAATCATCGAATGCAGTTGGGCAACAATCACCACGTCAACCAGTTGGGGCGCAGTTTCCCGGCACTCATGATGCCAGTCTTCCGCATGGCGCACCGCCTCCACGAAGGCTTTCGGGAACGCCCAGTTCTCAAGTACCGCGCACCCGACATCGGCGCGGAGTTCGTCGATGGCATGGTGCAGGTTTCTGTCATCGGCGAACAGATTGACGTGGTGCTCGGCCTGCACCAGTACAGGAACCACCCCGATATCATGCAGCAACCCCGCCAGTAAGGCTTCCTCAGGATCAATGCGTGTGGCGTGGTCCGCCAGCACCCAGCACAGCGCGGCCACCTCCCGGGAATGGCGCCATAGCTGCTCCATTTCTTTCTGCAATGGCGCCCGACGGGTCTTGAACACCTCGCGCATGGCGAACACCGTCACTAATTGCCGGGTGGTTCGCATGCCCAGACGAACCACGGCCTCACGCACATTGCGGACATCGCTGAAACCGCGATAGAGCGGACTGTTGCAGGAACGTACCAGCTTGGCCGCCATGGCCGGGTCTGCCGACACCGCAGAAGCGACCTCGGTGGCCGACGAGTCCTCCCGGTCCACCACCCGCCGGACTTTCCAGGCCACATCCGGCACACTCGGCAGCTGGACCTGATTGGACCGCAGCTCAGAGTAGAACTCCATCAACAGATGGTGCTCTTCGCTCTGATCTTCGTCGTGATCGGACGAGTCCATTTCCACCTGGGAAATGGGCGCCGCCCTCAGCATCTGGTTCAGCACTTCCTGCTCGATCACCAGAAACTCGCAGGGTTTGACCGCAGTAACGTCATACATCCGGGGCTGCAGACGGGCTACTGGATTGAGAGCTTTGTCGGTCTCAGCCTCAATGGTCGACTTACGACCATCAACCGATTGCAGCTCCACAGCGCCGGAAATCAGAAAATAATCCAGACCATCCCGAACGCCCCGTTCCATGACCCTCTGCCCTGGTCCGTGGGTTCTGCGCTCAGCCCGGCTGGCCAACAACACAAGCTGATCGTCAGTCAGACGGCCCAAAGGCTGAAAACTTTTAAGACGACGTAATGGCAGGCTTTCCTGGCCGCCCATAGGCAGACTCCCCTGAACTGCTGGATAATAAACGGGCATCACATGTTACGTATTGTAATCACCACTCGGGAAAACAGCCATGCGAGCGGCGTCGAATCTGTTATCCTCTGGTCTTTCACTTTATCCGATAACCTAGGGAGAGAACCGCCTACCATGCCCCAGTATCGTTCCCACACTTCTACCGCCGGCCGCAATATGGCCGGTGCCCGCGCCCTCTGGCGTGCCACCGGCATGAAGAACGAGGACTTCGGCAAACCCATCATCGCCGTTGCCAACTCCTTTACCCAGTTTGTGCCCGGGCACGTTCACCTGAAAGACCTGGGCCAGCTGGTTTGCCGCGAGATCGAAGCGGCCGGCGGTGTTGCCAAAGAGTTCAACACCATTGCTGTAGATGATGGTATCGCCATGGGGCACGATGGCATGCTTTACTCCCTGCCGTCGCGGGAAATCATCGCCGACTCGGTGGAATACATGGTCAACGCCCACTGCGCCGATGCGCTGGTGTGCATCTCCAATTGCGACAAGATTACCCCGGGCATGCTAATGGCCGCCATGCGCCTGAACATTCCCACCATTTTTGTTTCCGGCGGCCCGATGGAAGCCGGAAAAACCAAGCTTTCTGAACACAAGCTCGACCTGGTGGATGCCATGGTCATCGCCGCCGATCCAACGGCGACCGATGAGATGGTCGAGGAATACGAACGCAGCGCCTGCCCCACGTGCGGTTCCTGCTCCGGCATGTTCACCGCCAATTCCATGAACTGTCTGACCGAAGCCATCGGCCTGGCCCTGCCCGGCAATGGCTCCATGCTGGCCACCCATGCCGACCGGGAACAGCTGTTCCTGAAAGCCGGTCGCCAGATTGTGGAGAATGCCAAACGCTATTACGAGCAGAACGATGCCAGCGTTCTGCCGCGCAGCATCGCCTCCGTGGAAGCATTCGAGAACGCCATGACCATGGACATTGCCATGGGCGGCTCCACCAACACCATCCTGCACCTGTTGGCTGCGGCCCAGGAGGGCGGTGTTGAATTCTCCATGGCCGATATCGATCGCTTGTCCCGCAAGGTTCCGCAGCTGTGTAAGGTTGCTCCCAACTCCCCCAAGTACCACATGGAAGACGTGCACCGCGCCGGCGGCATCATGGGCATTCTGGGTGAACTGGAGCGCGGCGGCCTGATCAACGTCGACCTGCCCACGGCTCACAGCAAAACCATGCGTGAAGCCCTGGAAACCTGGGACATCATGCGCTCGCCAACACCCGAAGTGATCGAATTCTACAAAGCCGGCCCCGCCGGTATTCCGACTCAGACAGCCTTCAGCCAGAGCACCCGCTGGCCAAGCCTCGATGGCGACCGTGAAGACGGCTGCATCCGCTCCGTGGAACACGCTTATTCTTCAGAAGGCGGTCTGGCGGTACTGTATGGCAATATCGCCCAGGATGGCTGCGTGGTGAAAACCGCGGGCGTTGATGAAAGCATCTACGTCTTCGAGGGCAAGGCCCGGGTCTTCGAAAGCCAGGATTCCGCCGTGGCCGGCATTCTGGGTGACGAGGTCAAGGCCGGTGATGTGGTGATCATTCGGTACGAAGGGCCCAAAGGCGGTCCAGGAATGCAGGAAATGCTCTACCCGACCAGCTACCTGAAATCCAAGGGGCTGGGCAAGGACTGTGCACTGCTGACCGATGGCCGGTTCTCCGGCGGAACTTCAGGGCTCTCCATCGGCCATGCTTCGCCGGAAGCTGCTGCCGGTGGCGCGATTGGTCTGATTGAGGATGGCGATACCATTCTGATCGACATCCCCAACCGATCTATCAATGTTCAGGTCAGTAAGGAAGAACTGGCACAGCGACGGGAAGCACGCGACGCCAGGGGCTGGAAACCGGAGTTACCGAGGGACCGGAAGGTATCCGCCGCCCTCAAAGCCTACGCACTGCTGGCCACCAGTGCCGATAAAGGTGCGGTTCGGGATTTGAGCAAGCTGGACTGAATCTGGACCACAAAAAAGCCCGCAAAGTGTTTGCCTTGCGGGCTTTTTTTTTATCCGGGGACTGGCGTTTACCAGAGCGACCAGCCACCATCTTCGTCTTCTTCGATGGTGTCTTCGGCAGAAGACTCGGTCTCAGCTGGAGCCGGTTCTGCCGGTGCCGCCTGCGCAGTTGCCGCCGGCGCAGACTGGCCCGCATCAGCGGCCGCCTGCTGCACGGTGATCAGCCCCAGAGCACGCTCGGTTTCCTCGTTCAGAATACCGGTTGCCTCAAGGCCGTTGTCTTTCTGGAAGCGGGTCAGTTCCGCCCTGGTCTTGTCATCCATGCTCGGGCTGACATTGGTGATGTCGTAACCGGCGCCATAAAGCGCGTGCTTGAGCGCGACCACTTCATTGGCCTGGGCAACGGGTGCCAGACCCAGCAGGGCGACCGTTCCGACCGCCAGCGCCGTCCTGCCGATGTGACGGGTGACTGTTTTCATGGTTCTCACCTGATCTACTCCTGGATATCTCTGTGACATCTGCTGTTCTGTTTTTATAGTGTGGCGCCTTCCTCTACGTATCAGCGCTTCCTAGACCATAACATAATTTAATCTTCGCGGGCCGGACCATTCTCGGGATTTGCCGGATCGGCATAGTGATACTGGCCAAATTCACGGATAAAAATGCCCCAGAACGCCATGAAAAGCGCCGCCACCAGCGGACCCATGACAAAACCATTGATGCCGAACATAACAATGCCGCCCAGGGTGGACAAAAGCACGAGATAGTCCGGCATTTTGGTGTCCCGCCCTACCAGCACAGGCCGGAGCAGGTTATCCGCCAGACCAATCACGACCACCCCATAGGCGGTCAGAATGATGGCCGGCACAATGTCCCCCACGGCAGCCAGATAGATGGCCGCCGGCACCCAGACAATCGCAGCCCCGACGGCTGGCAGCAATGAGACGATGGCCATGACCACCCCCCACAGCAAGGCTCCGGTAATGCCAAGTATCCAGAAGATTATGCCACCAAGCGCACCCTGAATGATGGCGATCAGCAGGTTACCCTTGACCGTGGCACGGGTGACTTCCGCGAATTTGGCAAACAACAGGCGCTCACGCTCATCACCCAGCGGCAAGGCGCGAATCATCAGCTCTATCAGTTTCTGGCCATCACGGATCAGGAAAAAGGCCAGGTAAACCATCAGAGCCAGCCCCAGAAAGAACTGAAAGGTGTTCTGCCCGATGCCCAGGGCCTGCTTGGCCAGAAATTGACTCCCCCCCAGAAAGGCATTAACGGCGCGGTCCCTCAGATCCGCAAAATTGATGTCAAACTGGGCCAGAAAGGCCTGGATGGCAGGAAACGACTGGTTAACCTGATCAATGTATTCCCCCGGCCGGATCTCTCCGGCCTGGATCTTCTGGTAGATCCCCATACCTTCCGCGATCAGCGCCGCGCCCAGTACCAGCACTGGAATCACCACGATCACCATACACACGAACAGTGTAATCAGGGCGTTTAGTGTCGGCCGGTCGCCAAGTCTGCGTACCAGCAACTGCTGCACCGGATGGAAAATCAGCGCAATGGCCACCGCCCAGAAGATCGGGCCAAAGAACGGCTTCATCAACAGAATGAACGCAAGCGACACACCGAGCAGCATCGCCAGAAAAGTCCGTGTTTCAAGTTTTGCGTACATAGTTAAACAATTCCTGTCCAGAACATGCCCATCGGGGCTGATAGGGAAAGCAGACTACCACGATAGCGTGGCCAGTGTAGTGGGGTTCGCGTTATAGTGGTTGGTTATCAATCAGCCAACAATACAGGTTATGTGGTTGGAAGCAGACAACTTTACCGTGGAGAGCGCGCTGGAGGCCGCACTGGAACTGCAGAAAGTGCTGGCAGCCCGAACCCATCGTCGCAAGGTGATGGGCCAGGAGGTACTCGTGCCCGGCCAGTTGGGCGAGGCCCTGCACCTGCCCAGAACCATCAGCCGCCTGAGTGGCAAGCAGCAACGATTGCGGGATCGCGGCCTGGAGGATTTCCAGGAGCTCTGGCCCACGCTGTCTGAATACACTCGCCAACGGGTTCTGGACGGACTTGGCTGGTACGACCCCAAGCAACTCGACTGGGAGGACAAGCGCTCCAACCGCCGGCCGTTGGTCGATCCTGACGCCTGATACGTACAACTGCGGAAGCCGAAGTGCAGGGCCCAGGCCCGGACTGACTTTGAAATGTCACACTTCGCCCTTACTGTGATCTGATCAGGAGGATAACTATGACAGACAACAACCATTACACTGCCATCCTGGCCCAGGGGAGCGCCGTGCCCACCCTGTTGTGCGGGCATTGCCATTCCATTCTCTCCCGCGCCAGAATTTTCCGTAACCAGGGCGACGCCCATCAGGCCATTGAGTGCAACACCATCGGCCTGTGCTCCGCGGACGATTGCGGCGCGGTGAACTGCTGCGACGAGGCTCTGGCCCAGGTGGAAAACCCAGAACGCCTGTTTGACATCGCATCCTGATTCAAACTGGCAACGCTCTGTTACGCAACTCAAACACACAAAATTCCCATCTGATTTATCCTGACCTTCGACGATTGTCGTACCGATAATCACGCAACCACTCAGTCAGGACAGTCGATGGCATGCGTATTCTGAGAACCGACGAAGCCCGCTTCGCAGGCCTCCCGGATTACCCCTTTTCAGCACACTATCTGGATGTTGAGCCAGGTCTTCGGATGCACTATGTAGACGAAGGGCCCGCCCACGCAGACCCAGTGGTGATGCTTCACGGGGAGCCATCCTGGTCCTATCTCTACCGGCACATGATTCCGCTTGTCGCCGAAGCGGGCCATCGGGTGCTGGCGCCCGATCTGATTGGTTTTGGCAAGTCAGACAAACCCGCCGATGTCAGCGACTACAGTTATGACAGCCACATGCGCTGGCTGACCCACTGGCTTGAAACACTGGACCTGACCAACGTCACGCTGGTGTGTCAGAACTGGGGCTCACTGCTGGGATTAAGGCTGGCGGCAGAGCATCATCGTCGGTTCAGCCGGATCATTGTCGGCAACGGCATGCTGCCAACGGGGGACACCCGGGTACCGGCCGTCTTCAGACTCTGGAAGGCGTTTGCCAGCCATAGCCCCTGGTTTCCGATAGGCCGGATTGTCCAGCTTGGTACCGAACGGTCACTAAGCCCGGCCGAAATAGCCGCCTACGAGGCGCCCTTCCCGACACCGGATTACAAAGCCGGTGCCCGGGCGTTCCCGGCACTGGTGCCAACCTCACCCAACGACCCGGCCAGCGCCGCCAACCGGGAAGCCTGGCGCGTGCTGGAAAAATGGCGCAAACCCTTTATCACCTGCTTCAGCAGCGGCGACCCGATTACCCGGGGTGGCGACCGTTATATGCAGCGGCGAATCCCCGGAGCCTTCGGCCAGCCCCATATCACCCTCAACGGCGGACATTTCCTGCAGGAAGATTCCCCCCGACAGTTTGCCCGGGTCATTCTGGACGCGCTCAAAGCCGAGATGGCGGCCTGATAGCCAGGCCCGCCTCACTCAGCCGAAGACTGTAACCGTTTGCCGGCTCAGGGCCACCAGTTCACCGGCCGGAGTCCAGATACCAGCATGAGTGTGACCATATCCGGCGCCAGCCTGGTCGATGGTTGCCCGGTACAGCAGCCAGTCATCCGGCTTCATGGCAGGCCGGGGATGGACAATCTCCAGCGCCCAGCTCAGGGAACTGGCTGGCGCCGGCCCCTTGAGATGCGGCAACAGCGCCGGTGGCCAGGCATCTACCAGAGCAACAATGTGGGCGTCGGTCATAGTCTCCGGGGCTTCCCGGAACTTCATCCAGCCCCCCATTTCGCGCCCGCCCTTACCGGAGAATGGCATATGGCCAAACGCCCAGCGCATTTCGACATGACGGGTAAACTCCGGCGTCACTTTCGGGATATACGGAAGTGACTGACATTGCTCTACCGGCACCGCTTCCGGCGCCGATGTCGGCGCCACTCGGACAGCAGACTCACGGTCTCCCCCGAAACTGGCCAGACAGACAAGGCGGGGCTCGCCATTCTGAAGGATCCGTCCCTGGACCTGGGATACTGCCTTGCCTTCACGCAGGACTTCGGCCTCAACACGGGCCGGCACATCCGGCTCTACGGGGCCGACAAAAGACACCTGAAGAGCCCGCATGGCGCGATCATCCGCCACTTTTGATGCCATCACCTCAAACACCAGGGCCGCGACCAGGCCGCCGAACGTGGCACGTCCCTGGCCCCAGTCTGACGGTATCACCACTTCGCAGTTATTCCGGACATCACCGAGAAGGTCATCGAACGTCATTTGTTTTAGATCCTGTTCATTAGCCTGCAAACCGGTAAGACTGCACCACTTGTCGAAGCCTGACAATAGGCCGGCCCCGGCAACTACCTATCGATTGCCTGGCAATAGTCGTATAAAAACCACCCCAAACAGACTATAATGCGCCAAAATCATGCATTGCCTTTGCAGTGCGATACCCTCCGAATACCGAGTACATTCATGTCAGAATTGTCTTTTGCCGAACTGGGGCTGGATCCAGCAGTACTGGAAGCCGTCTCCGCCGTTGGCTATGAAACCCCGTCGCCCATCCAGGCGCAATCCATCCCTGCTCTGCTGGCCGGCAACCACCTGTTGGGCGTCGCCCAGACAGGCACCGGCAAGACCGCAGCCTTCGCCCTGCCATTGCTGAGCCGGATTGATGCTAACGTGGCCGAGCCACAGATTCTGGTGCTGGCCCCTACCCGGGAGCTGGCGATTCAGGTCGCGGAAGCGTTCACCACCTACGCCAGCAAGTTCCGCAATTTTCATGTTCTGCCAATTTACGGTGGCCAGGATTTCTCACCACAGATTCGCGGCCTCAAGCGTGGCGCCCAGGTTATTGTGGGCACACCTGGCCGCATGCTCGACCATCTGCGCAAGGGCACCCTGAAGCTGGACGGCCTGAAGGCACTGGTACTGGACGAAGCCGACGAAATGCTGCGCATGGGCTTCATTGATGACGTGGAAGCCATCCTGGCGAAGACGCCGGACACCTGCCAGCGCGCGCTCTTCTCGGCCACCATGCCGCCACAGATCAAGAAAGTGGCGCAGACTTACCTGAAAAACGCTACCGAAGTAAGAATCGAGAGCGAAACCCGCACGGTTGAACGCATCGCTCAGTTTGTGCTGCCGGTCTACGCCGAGCGCAAGCTGGATGCGCTGACCCGCATTCTGGAAGTGGAGCCTTTTGACGCCTCGATCATTTTCGTGCGCACCAAGGCCGAAACCACCATGCTGGCAGAAAAACTGTCCGCACGCGGCCACGCTGTGGCGCCCCTGAGCGGCGACCTGAACCAACGCCAACGCGAACAGACCGTTGAAGACCTCAAGCGTGGCAAGAAAGACATCATCATTGCCACCGACGTCGCCGCCCGTGGTCTGGACGTGCCCCGGATTACTCACGTTATCAACTACGACGTGCCCTACGACACCGAGGCGTACATCCACCGGGTTGGCCGTACTGGCCGTGCCGGCCGTACCGGCAAGGCTATCCTGCTGGTGACTCCGCGTGAGCGCAGCTGGCTGCGCACTCTGGAGCGGGCCACCAACTCCCCGATGGAACCTTACCAGTTGCCGTCACCTGCCGCCCTGCAGAAAATGCGGGTAGAGCAGTTTGAGGCGCAACTGCTGGGCTTCACCGACGATCCTCGCGCTGCCAAGGCCATCGCCCTGCTGGATGAGATCGCCGAGCGTAACGATATGGACATGGCCGCCATCGCCGGCGCCATGGCTTGCCTGCTGGAAGCTTCCCAGCCAGACTCTCTGCCGCTGGAACAGCCGGAAGCACTGCCGGAGATTTCCGCCGCGCCCCGCCGGGACCGTAAAGGCCCGCCACCAGGCAAAGGCGGTTTCCGCAAAGGCGGCCCTGGCAAGAAGTTCAGCAAGGATGGCAAACCCGGCTTCCGCAAGAGCGGGCCGAAAGGTGGCAAGCCCGCCGGCAAGGGCGGCAAACCTGCAGGAAAAGGCCCCAAGCGCGCGCCGCGCTGAGGCCTGATTGGCTAGCCGGTCATTCTGACCGGCTACGCTGGTATACGACAAAGCTGTAGTCGTAAGGATTGTTGTCAGACGCAGAAAAATCTTCGCGCCCGATCTCTTCCCACTCGTCCCAGTTCACTTCCGGAAAGAAGGCATCTCCGTCCACCTCTGCGTGCACCTGGGTGATGTATATCCGGTCAACCATTGGCAGCGCTTCGGCATAGATCTGGCCTCCGCCAATAATCATCACTTCATCACCACCTTCCAACTCCGCCTGGGCTTCGGCTTTCACCAACGCTTCGTTCAGCGACGCTGCGGCAACGGTTCCGGCTGGCGCCTGCCATTCCGGATTTCTGGAAATCACCACGTTCATCCGCCCGGGCAAAGGCCGGCCGATGGAGTCCCAGGTCTTTCTACCCATGATAATGGGCTTGCCCATGGTGGCCTGCTTGAAGTAGCGCAGATCACCTGGCAGATACCAGGGCAGCTTGTTATTCCGGCCGATCACCCGGTTTCGGGCCATGGCTACGATAAGGGCCTTGCGCATAACGGGTTCCTTGCTCAAATCGCTATAGGGGCTTTGATCACGGGGTACGGGTCGTAACCTTCGAACTCGAAATCTTCCAGCTCGTAGCCAAAGATGGATTCCGGTTTACGTTTGATGACCAGCTTCGGCAGCGCGCGGGGTTCACGCCGGAGCTGTTCAAATACGATGTCGTCCGTCAGATGATTCCGGTACAAGTGGCAATCACCAAACGTGTGCACGAACTCGCCCACCCCCAGATCACACTGCTGCGCAATCATATGGGTCAGCAAGGCATAGGACGCAATATTGAAGGGCACGCCCAGGAACAGGTCGGCGCTGCGCTGATAGAGCTGGCAAGACAGCTTGCCGTCGGCGACATAGAACTGAAACAGACAGTGGCAAGGCGCCAGGGCCATGCGCCCCTCCCGCACGTTATCCTGCGGACTGATGGACTCGTCCGGCAGCTCGGCCGGATTCCAGGCGGAGACGATCAGGCGCCGGGAGTTGGGCTTGGTGCGAATCTGCTCGATCACCTCGCTGATCTGGTCAATCACGCGGCCGTCGTGGCATTGCCAGCTGCGCCACTGCTTGCCGTAGATCGGACCGAGATCGCCGTTTTCCAGTGCCCACTCATTCCAGATGCTGACTTTGCGTTCCGTCAGCCAGGTGTTGTCGGTGGAGCCCTTGAGGAACCACAAGAGTTCATAAATGATGCTGCGCAGGTGGACCTTCTTGGTCGTCACCAGCGGGAAACCGTCCTGCAGATTGAAACGCATCTGGCGGCCGAACACCGAGCGGGTGCCCACGCCGGTGCGATCACCTTTGTCGAATCCGTTATCGACAACATCCTGCATCAGATCGAGATAGGCTTTCATTGGACGTTTCTCCGATAAGCAAGGAACATCAGGGCGGCGCCGGCGGCAATCATCGGTGCAGAGAGCACCTGCCCCATCGTCAACCAGTCAAAGGCCAGGTAACCCAACTGTGGATCTGGCTGGCGAACGAACTCCACCAGGAAACGGAAGATGCCATAGCACACCAGAAACAGGCCGGACACTGCCATTTTCGGGCGGGGCCTTGAGGAGAACCACCAGAGAATCACGAACAGGAGTACGCCTTCCAGCGCGAACTGATATAACTGCGACGGGTGCCTGGCAAGGCTGTCTGGCGCCTGCGGAAAGACCATGCCCCAGGCTACGTCTGTCGGTTTTCCCCAGAGTTCGCCGTTTATGAAATTTCCGATTCGCCCGGCACCCAGCCCAACCGGGACCAAGGGCGCGACAAAAT
Organism: Marinobacter sp. tcs-11; assembly: GCF_002049515.1. Classification (NCBI taxonomy): domain Bacteria; kingdom Pseudomonadati; phylum Pseudomonadota; class Gammaproteobacteria; order Pseudomonadales; family Marinobacteraceae; genus Marinobacter; species Marinobacter sp. tcs-11. Next base: position 174,573 of record NZ_LLYU01000006.1, read on the forward strand.
CGGCAATTTTCCAGAACCCGGCTCCGGTTTTTCGGCCATACCACCACATGGCCAGCATTACCCCCAGCAACCCGCCATGGAAAGACATACCGCCTTCCCAGACCCGGAGCAACCAGAGCGGGTCCGCTATAAAGGTATCGAAGTTGTAAAACACTACATAGCCAAAGCGGCCACCGAGGATCACACCCAGGGCCATATAGAACAGCAGATCACCCACCTGCTCTTCCTGCAGTGGCGACCAGGGCTTGCGGGACCGAAGACGGCCCAGCCACCAGCCGGCGGCAAACCCGACCAGATAGGTCAGGCCATACCAGTGAATTTTCAACGGCCCAAGGGCGATCGCCACCGGGTCAAACTGTGGATGTTGCAGCATGAATGCTCTCTCAGCTCAGAAGAAACCGTAAACCAACCAGAACCAGCATAATGGCAAAGATGCGCTTGAGCAGACGCCCATCCAGACGATGGGCCAGCCCGGCGCCGATTCGTGCAAAGAACACACTGGTGGCAACCACACCCACCAACGCCGGCAGGTAGATAAAACCAAGACTCAGCTCGGGCAGATCGGGATCCTGCCAGCCGGTCCAGACATTGGCCAGGGCGCCCGCAATTGCAATCGGGAAGCCGCAAGCAGCCGAAGTCGCCACCGCCTGCTGCATTTTGACGTTGCACCAGCTCAAATAGGGTACGGTCAGAGTGCCACCACCAATACCGAAGATGGCCGATGCCCAGCCAATGATACCGCCGGCTGCCCCGAGCCCTGTGGTGCCCGGAACATCCCGCCCCGGCTTCGGATTGACCTCAAGAATCATCTTCAGTGCCACCAGAATGACGAACACCCCGATAATGGTTTCCAGCACCGGGCCACTCAGCATCGCAGCTGTCCAGGCACCAAGCACAGCACCAACCACAATACCAAAAGTCATGGGGCGAAACAGATCCCAGCGTACTGCGCCATGCTGGTGGTGGGTACGTATGGAACTGATGGAGGTAAAGACAATGGTGGCCAGAGACGTCCCCACAGCAAGATGGGCTGCAATCTCCGGGCTGATCCCCTGCAGCCCGAAACTGAAGATCAGTACCGGCACAATCACCAGACCGCCACCAATGCCAAACAGACCGGCCATGGTGCCCGCCAGTGCACCCAATAAAAGATACAGTACGATGATGCCTATCATGCTCATGGTTACAGACCACCCCGGCTCAGATCAGGCTGGTATGATACGCAGGAATGCCAGCAACTTCAGCCCACGCATCCAAGGAATTCCGTTCACCCATGTGCCTAATTGCTTTTGCCATCGGCCAGAACCCCCGCTTTCCCCTGGTGGTTGCTGCCAACCGGGATGAATTCTTCCGCCGTCCCACGGCCGCCATGGACTGGTGGCAGGCCGACAGCGGTCAGCATCTGCTGGCCGGGAGAGACCTGGCTTCTGGCGGCACCTGGCTGGCCATCAGCGCGAACGGTCAGGTTGCCGCTGTCACCAATGTGCGGGAGGGTAGCCCGGAAACCGGTCGCTCCAGCCGCGGCGAGCTGCCCGTTCGTGCCCTGGCTGAACCCGCCAGCGTATTGGGCGCTGCTCTGAACAGCGAACCCGATCGGTACGCCGGATTTAACCTGGTGTCTCTGACAGAACGCGGCGGCTGGTATTACAGCAACCGCGACGCGCACCCGGGGCGCCAACTCTTCCGAGGCAGCTTTGGTCTTAGCAATCATCTTTTACAGACACCCTGGCCGAAACTGCTGCGCCTGAGAAAGGCCTTTGCCACCGTGGTTGAAGCTGCGAGCCACCGTACCGAGGACTTGCACAACCAACTCCTGCCTTTGCTTCAGGACACCAGCCCGGCGCCCGACGCCATGCTTCCCGATACTGGCGTAGGCATTGAGACCGAACGATTTCTATCGTCACCGTTCATTGTCGGCAGTGACTACGGCACACGGGCCACTACCATCGTCACACTGGACGCACAGGGCGAAGCCAGGGTGACAGAACAATCCTGGGGACCCAATGCCCAGCCCCTGGAAAAACGGCAATTCAGCTGGCAGCGATAGCAAACCGACTCTGTTATAATCCGCGCAATTTCCGAAACACCCGACCGGAGGTCGCCCCATGGCCGGCGAGAACACCAGCAGCGCTTCCATAGCCGACTTTGAGAAATCCCTGAACGAACTGGAACAACTGGTTCGTGACCTGGAACAGGGCGAACTGTCCCTGGAACAATCACTGGCGGCTTTCGAGCGCGGCGTCAAGCTGACACGGGAGTGCCAGAGTGCCCTGAAATCCGCCGAACAGCGGGTCGAGCAGCTGGTGCAGAACAGTGACGGCACACTGGAAACCCGGCCTTTCTCAGCAGACGACGAGCAGTGATGGACCATCGCATCCGCCAGGCGGAGGCCTATCTGGACCAGTGCCGCCACCAGGTTGATCGGGAGCTGGACCGCTGCCTTGCCCGCAACGCCACCTCAGAACGGCTCCAGGAAACCATGCGTTACAGCGTTCTGGGCGGCGGCAAACGAGTGCGCCCGGCTCTGTGCATGGCTGCCGCCCGAGCCATGGGCAGCGACGAAAGCACGGCCCTGGCGCCAGCCTGCGCCCTGGAACTGATTCACGCCTATTCCCTGGTCCACGATGACTTACCGGCCATGGACGATGACGATCTCCGCAGGGGCCGACCGACCGCTCACATTGCCTTTGACGAAGCTTCGGCCATTCTGGCCGGGGATGCACTGCAAACACTGGCGTTTGCGTTGCTATCCGATGCGCCGGCGTTGTCAGATCGACAACGCGTGACCATGATCTCGGAGCTGGCCCGGGCCAGCGGTCATCAAGGCATGGTTGGCGGTCAGGCCATTGATCTGGAATCCGTTGGGCGACAGCTGAGCGTGGCGCAACTGGAAGCCATGCACCGGCACAAAACCGGCGCCCTGATCGAAGCCAGTGTTCGCCTGGGCGCACTAACCTCTGAAACCGTGACCGAGTGCCAGTTGAGCAACCTGACGGATTACGCCAGCGCACTGGGGCTCGCGTTTCAGGTGCAGGACGATCTTCTAGATATTGAGGGCGACACCGAGGTCATCGGAAAACGCCAGGGCTCTGATGCCGCCAGGGCAAAACCCACGTATCCGGCATTACTGGGTATCGAGGGAGCTCGCCAGCACCTGGCCCGACTCCTTGATGAAGCTCTTAGCGCACTGGAGAGCTTCGACTCGGAAGCCGACACCCTGAGGGCCATGGCTGACTACGTAGTGGCACGCAGCCACTGAACCATTTCAAGGCCAAGCATCACCATTTTGTAACAACTGGCCCGGGATGTATGAAACCGGGCCGCCTGTTCCCTTATAATGCCAGCCATAGAACCCACATTCCGATAAAGACCCGAGCTGATGCAGGACACATACATTTTCAGGGAAATCCCGTCGCAGCGACCCAATACGCCGTTGCTCGACCGGATAGACGTGCCATCCCAGCTGCGTGAACTGCCAGCTGAGGACTTGCCCCGGCTGGCCAGGGAATTGCGAGCGTTCTTGCTGTGGTCAGTGGGCCAGACCGGTGGTCATTTCGGCGCTGGCCTTGGCGTGCTCGAACTGACGGTGGCCCTGCACTACGTTTTCAATACCCCCGAAGACCGGCTGGTATGGGACGTCGGCCACCAGGCCTATCCCCACAAGATTCTGACCGGTCGCAAGGAACAAATGGGCAGCATTCGCCGTAAAGGGGGCCTGGCCGGCTTCCCGAAACGGGCAGAGAGCGAGTACGACACCTTCGGCGTAGGTCATTCGAGCACATCCATCAGCGCGGCACTGGGCATGGCAATCGCCGCCCGGATGCAGAACACCGGCCGCAAGAGCATTGCCGTTATCGGGGATGGTGCCATGACTGCGGGTATGGCCTTTGAAGCCCTGAATCATGCCGGACACCTTCATGCCGACATGCTGGTGGTGCTGAACGACAACGACATGTCGATTTCACGCAACGTCGGCGGGCTTTCCAACTATTTCGCCAAGCTGCTCTCCAGCCGTACCTACAATCAGGTGCGCGACAGCAGCAAGAAGGTGCTCAAAGGCACTCCTCACCTGATGGCCCTGGCAAAGAAAACCGAAGAACATTTCAAGGGTATGATTGCGCCCGGCACGCTGTTTGAGGAGCTGGGGTTCAACTATATTGGCCCCATCGACGGCCACGACCTGCCCTTGCTGGTGGAAACCCTGGAGAACATCCGTGAGCTGGAAGGCCCGCAGTTCCTGCACGTGGTCACAACCAAAGGCAAAGGTTTTGCCCCTGCCGAAGCGGACCCGATTGGCTACCATGCCATCAACAAGATTGAACCGGTGCCCGCCAGCAAGCCGGAACCGGTGAAGCCGAAACCGGCCAGCCCGAAATACGCCAACGTCTTCGGGCAGTGGCTATGCGATGCCGCCGAACAGGACAGCCGGGTAGCCGGAATTACTCCCGCCATGTGCGAGGGTTCAGACCTGCTGGCCTTTTCAGAGCGTTTCCCGGATCGCTATTTTGATGTCGCCATTGCCGAGCAGCATGCGGTCACCCTGGCGGCGGGTCTGGCTTGCGATGGTGCCAAGCCGGTCGTGGCCATTTACTCAACATTTCTGCAGCGAGCCTATGACCAGTTGGTACACGATGTCGCCATCCAGAACCTGGACGTCCTGTTTGCCATTGATCGTGCGGGCCTGGTCGGCGAAGACGGCCCCACCCACGCTGGCGCCTTCGACATCAGCTATCTACGCTGCATTCCCAACATGCTGGTGATGACGCCGTCGGACGAAAACGAAACCCGACAGCTACTGCACACCGGCCTTGAATACAGCGGCCCGGCTGCCGTTCGCTACCCCCGGGGAACCGGACCTGGGGCCGAAATCCAGCAGCAACTCACCCCACTGCCCATCGGCAAGGGCCGGCGCGTACGCGACGGTAGCGGTATTGCCATCCTTAATTTCGGCACTCTGTTGGCGCCGGGACTGGAGGCAGCAGAAGCCTTGGGCGCCACGGTCGCCGACATGCGCTTCGTCAAGCCTCTGGATGAGGCCCTGGTACTGGAACTGGCGGAAACCCACGACCTGCTGGTCACCCTGGAAGAAAACGTTATTGCCGGTGGCGCCGGCAGCGCGGTGACGGAATTCCTGAATGCCCGCCAGGTTTCCATGCCGGTATTACAACTGGGACTGCCGGACGCGTTCGTTGAACACGGTCAGCATAAGGAATTACTGCGGGACTGTGGGCTGGATGCCGAAGGCATTCTTCGCAGCATTGCCACGCGAATGGAGCAGCTCGGATACCCGACAGTGGTGGCGGCTAAATAACTCGGGAACGAAGGCGGATCACAACTGATCCGCCAGAGGTCGATCAGACCGGGTCGTCATCCTGGTGGGTTTCCAGCCAGTGGCCCAGTTTGCTCTGCTTTGTATTCAGGTAGTGCTCGTTGTGCGGATTGCGGCCCACATGCAGAGGCACGCGCTCGGCAATGTTGATGCCGTAGGATTCCAGCGCCTTCACCTTGCGCGGATTGTTGGTCATCAATCGCAGGCTTTTGATGCCCAGGTGCTCAAGCATGTCCTTGCACATGCTGTAATCCCGGAGATCTGCGCCAAAGCCCAGACGCTCATTCGCTTCCACGGTGTCGGCGCCCTGGTCCTGCAGACGGTAGGCCCGGATCTTGTTCAGCAATCCGATACCGCGGCCTTCCTGACGCAAGTACATCAGAATACCCCGACCCTCCCGGGCGATACTGCGCAACGCTTCTTCCAGCTGATAACCACAGTCACAACGCATGCTGTACAGGGCATCGCCCGTCAGACACTCTGAGTGGGTTCGTGCCAGCAGTGGTTCTGCGCTATCAATGTCCCCCAACGTCAGCGCCACATGCTCCTTCCCGGTGTCCGGCTCCTCAAAGCCGTGCATATCAAACACACCAAAGGGGGTGGGCAAACGGCAGGTTTCAATGTAACGAACAGCCACTGTGTTTCCTCGTGGTTCGGACAAATTGGGCGGGCATTCTATCATGCGGCTGCTTGCCTGGCGTAGTGTCGACACAGTTCCCCTCCGGATTATGCAGTACCCGAAAGGTTACGGTCGCCGCCAGGCTTCAGATCATTGCTCCCGGGCCTGCCAGTGGCCGGAGCGGCCGCCTTTCTTTTCCAGCAGACGCAGATTATCGATCACCATACCTTTGTCGACCGCCTTACACATATCGTAAATGGTCAGGGCGGCCACACTCGCGGCCGTCAGCGCTTCCATTTCAACACCGGTCTGACCGGCCAGTTTGCACCGGGTCTCGATCGCCACGGAGGCGCCATCATCGCCAGCCCTCAGTTCGACTTTCACGGAGGTCAGGTTAAGCGCATGGCACAGGGGAATCAGGTCGTGGGTTCGTTTCGCAGCCATGATGCCTGCTATCCTGGCCGTCGCCAGCACATCCCCCTTGGGGTGCTCACCTTCCAGGATCATTCTCAGGGTTTCCGGAGCCATCCGGACACAGGCCTCGGCGCTGGCCTCGCGTTCCGTCACCGCTTTGTCGGTGACATCCACCATTCGGGCTTCACCCTTGTCATCCAGATGGGTCAGTTTTGTCACAGAAAACTCCGATTGATCTGTTGAAGAGGTTACTTTGGCATGGCCCGGGCCTGGTTGGAATCCGTAATCGCCCCGGGCCACAGATGGCTACCACCAGAAACCGATACCAGCCACGCCCTGGCCACCAAGCGCGCGGGCCCGGAACTGGTGCTCAGGTCCGAGACCTCCGATACCGTAAACCGGCACATTTGCCGTTGCCGCCAACGCCTGAAAAGCAGCCCACCCGATTCCGGGCTGCCCCGGATGGCTGGGCGTCTCCAGCACATTACCCAGGACCACGTAATCCGCCCCCAGGCGCTCTGCATGGCGCAATTGCTCAGCACTATGGCAAGACACACCCAACCAGTAATCGTCGCTGACAGGGCGCTCTGAATGCTTCTGCGCCTCGCGCCAGGGCAGGTGAACGCCCTGGACATCTGGAACGGCCCGACACAGGTCTGCCGCCCCATGCAGAATCAACCCGACGCCCCTTTCCCGGCACCCGCCCAGAGCCGCTGCGGCCAGCTCAAGGTACGCAGCCCCGGAGAGGGTCGGAGCGCGAAGCACCACCAGTGAATCCGGCTGCCCCCGGTCGAGAGCGGCACCGAGTCTGGCCAGGCCTGCCGGCGCATCCTCAATTGTTCCGGTAACCGCCAGCCGATGGGGCAATCGCAGCGCTCTGATGATGGGCCGGTTAGCGGCAGGAAACTCTTCGTCCTTGAGCGCCTCAGGAGCCAGCCAGCTGACCGGCTGACCTTCTTTACCCTCTGGCTCGCCCTGAGCCGAGTGGCTTGACCAGACATCAAGAAACACACACTTGTCGCCGTAGTCGTGACGTATGCCAATCACCGGCTCCAGGCTGTCCTCAGTCAGAACCAGCCCGGTCTCTTCGGCGATTTCCCGACACAATGCCTGCTGGACGGTTTCTCCGGGCTCGACCTTACCACCCGGAAACTCCAGCAAACCGCCCTGATGGGCTGTGTCCGGGCGCCTTGCAATCAGGACACGACCATCGCGAACGATCACGCCCACCGCTACATGAACAGTCTTACGGTTAGCCGAAAGACCCTCGACAGACTCAGGTACGGTATTCGGCATTGATGGTCACGTAATCATGGGAAAAATCACAGGTCCAGACCGTTTCCCGGACATTGCCCCGCTTCAGGTCAATAGCAATGGTGATCTCTTCCTGATCCATCACCGCCTGGCCCCGAGCCTCGGAGTAGTCGTCGGCACGGCCACCGTTGCGCACCAGGCAGACATCGCCCAGGTAAATTTCAAGGGCATTGAGGTCCAGATTCTCCACACCGGCACGACCAACGGCCGCCAGGATACGCCCCCAGTTCGGGTCTGACGCGAACAGAGCGGTTTTCACCAGCGGGGAGTGCGCAACGGTATAGGCCACATCCAGCGCTTCTTGCTGGTTGGCTGCGCCACTGACATCGATGGTCACAAATTTGGTGGCGCCCTCGCCATCCCGGACAATGGCGTGGGCCAGTTCCAGGTACACCTCCTGCAGAGCCGCTCGCAATACCGGCAGCAGCGGGCTATCGGCGGTAATTTCAGGCCCGCCATACTGGCCGCTGGCCATCAGCATGCAGGCATCATTGGTGGAGGTGTCGCCATCAATGGTAATGCGGTTAAAAGACTTCTCGCCAAGCTCAAAAGCCAGCGTTTGCAAAACCTCCGGCGTCAGACGGGCATCGGTGGCGATAAAGCCGAGCATGGTGGCCATGTTGGGGCGAATCATACCCGCGCCCTTGCTGATTCCGGAAATGGTTACCCGGTGGCCATCCAGATCCAGCTGCCGCGAAGCGCCTTTAGGGCGGGTATCGGTGGTCATGATGCCGGATGCCGCCTCTGCCCAGCGGTCTTCCCGGGTTTCGGCCAGAGCCGCAGGCAGCGCACTGACGATCTTGGCAACCGGCAACGGCTCTCCAATCACCCCGGTAGAGAACGGCAATACCTGGCTGGCAGAAATGCCCGCCTCTTTTGCCAGCGCCTCGCAGCAGGCCGCGGCGTCCGCCAGGCCCCGTTCGCCGGTACCGGCGTTGGCATTGCCGGTATTGATCAGCAGATAGCGCGGAGCATCCTGGGACAGGTGGCGGCGGCTGAGCACCACTGGAGCCGCACAGAACTGGTTGCGGGTAAAAATACCCGCTACGCGGGTTTCCGGCGCCAGCTCAAACACCACTATGTCTTTTCTGCCGGGCCTCTTGATCCCCGCACTGGCAATGCCCAGCTTGATTCCCGCCACCGGGAAGAAATCGGGTAAGGTTCCGGGACCTACCGCCATGCCTGTCTCCTTGATTTTTCCTGATCTTCAAACGACAGAACCCGCAAGCGCCAGCGTACTGGCGAATTGCGGGTTCTGGTTTCCGGCTACTCGGTGGCTGATCAGCTCACCTTTCCGCAGCACTGCTTGTACTTTTTGCCAGACCCGCAGGGGCAGGGCTCGTTACGGCCGACCTTGCGCTCCTGGCGGACAAAGGTCTCCGGGGTGGCCTGTTGGCCCTGCTGGCCACCGTCACCCTCCCCTTCCGCCTGGGCTGCACTGGCCTGCTCGTGGCGGAGTTTGGCGCGCGCCATTTCCCGCTCCAGCTCTTCCTTGCGTCGACGTTCGATTTCCGCCATTTCTTCCTGGCTCTGAACCCGCACGTGGCACAGCACCCGGGTAACGTCACGCTTCATGGTATCGAGCATGGTTTCGAACAGGTTAAACGCCTCGCGCTTGTATTCCTGCTTCGGGTTCTTCTGAGCGTAGCCACGCAGATGGATACCCCGGCGCAGGTGATCCATGTTGGACAAGTGCTCCTTCCACAGGGTATCGAGCACCTGCAGGAACACCTGCTTCTCGAACTTGCGCATGGCCTCGGCACCGGCCACTTCTTCCTTGGCCTTGTACTCAGCCACAATGGCATCAAGAATCTTCTGGCGAAGATTATCTTCATACAGCTTGTTGTCGTCCTTCAGCCACTGCTGGATGGGCAGTTCAATCGCCATCTCGGACTGCAGCTGAGCCTCCAGCCCCTGCACATCCCACTGCTCGGGCATGCTTTGCGGCGGAATAAACTCACTGACCACCGAATCCACCACGTCTTCGCGGATGGTATCGATCATCTCGGAAATGTCATTGGACGCCATCACCTCGTTGCGCTGCTCGTAGATGACCGTACGCTGATCGTTGGCCACATCGTCGTATTCAAGCAGCGTTTTACGCATATCGAAGTTGCGGCCTTCGACCTTGCGCTGCGACTTTTCAATGGCATTGGTGACCATCCGGTGCTCGATGGCTTCACCTTTCTTCATGCCCATGGCCTGCATCAGATTCTTCACGCGCTCCGGTGCAAAGATCCGCATCAGGTTGTCTTCCAGCGACAGGAAGAATCGGGAGGAACCCGGATCGCCTTGGCGACCGGCACGACCACGGAGCTGGTTATCAATCCGGCGGGATTCGTGGCGCTCGGTACCGATAATGTGCAGGCCACCGGCGTCCAGTACCTGGTTGTGGCGCTCAGTCCACTCCGCCTTCATGCGAGCCACTTCCTCTTCCGAGGGATTATCCAGGGCTGCGACTTCATATTCCCAGTTACCACCGAGGACAATATCGGTACCCCGACCCGCCATGTTGGTGGCAATGGTAACCGCACCCGGCCGCCCGGCCTGGGCAATAATCAGGGCTTCGGATTCGTGCTGTTTTGCGTTCAGGATCTTGTGGTCAATCCGCGCCTTCTTCAGCAGCATGGACAGAAGCTCAGAGGCTTCGATGGACGCCGTACCCACCAGAATAGGCCGCCCTTCTGCGGTCACATCCTTGATTTCATCGATAATGGCGTGGAATTTCTCTTCCTGGGTCAGGTACACCAGGTCGTTGTAATCAATCCGCTGGATCGGCTTGTTCGGCGGAATCACCACCACGTCCAGGCCGTAGATCTGGCGGAACTCGAAGGCTTCGGTATCGGCGGTACCGGTCATACCGGCCAGCTTGTCATAGAGACGGAAATAGTTCTGGAAGGTAGTCGACGCCAGCGTCTGGCTTTCGGCCTGAATCTTGAGCCCTTCCTTTGCTTCAATCGCCTGATGCAGACCTTCGCTCCACCGGCGACCGGGCATGGTCCGGCCAGTGTGTTCGTCTACGATCACCACCTGACCGCCCTGGACAATGTAATCCACGTCTTTCTGGAACAGGTGATGGGCACGGAGCGCCGAGTGTACATGGTGCAGCAGGCTCAGGTTGGCAGCCGAATACAGGCTTTCGCCCTCTTTCAGCAGGCCCTGGCCAAGCAGCAGATCTTCGACCTTCTCGTGACCGGCTTCGGTCAGTTCAACCTGGCGGGATTTCTCGTCAATGGTGAAGTCACCGGAGGATTCGCCTTCCTCGCTGACTTCGCCTTTCTCAAGACTCGGCACCAGTGCATTGACGGCCTGATACAGCTTGGAAGAATCCTCAGCGGCACCGGAAATAATGAGCGGTGTACGGGCCTCGTCGATCAGGATGGAATCCACTTCGTCGACAATGGCGAAGTTAAGACCGCGCTGAACCTTGTCTTCAATACTGAAGGCCATGTTATCGCGCAGATAGTCGAAACCGAACTCGTTATTGGTACCGTAGGTGATATCGGCCTGGTAAGCAGCCCGCTTTTCTTCCTGTGGCTGGCCAGACGCCACCACTCCCACCTGCATGCCGAGGAAGCGGTACAGCTTGCCCATCCACTCGGCATCACGCCGGGCCAGGTAATCGTTCACCGTCACCACGTGCACGCCTTTACCGGGAAGCGCATTCAGGTAGACTGCGGCGGTTGCCACCAGGGTTTTACCTTCACCGGTCTTCATTTCGGCGATTCGGCCCTCGTGCAGGGTCATGCCGCCGATGAGCTGAACATCGTAGTGGCGCATGCCCATCACCCGGCGGCTGGCCTCCCGCACCGTGGCAAAGACTTCCGGCAGCAGGCTGTCCAGCGCTTCGCCTTCATCAAGCCTGCGCCGGAACTCAGCAGTCTTGCCTTGCAACTCGGTGTCAGACAACGCGCCAAACTGTTCTTCAAGTTCATTGATGCGCGCGACAACTTTGCGCATCCTCTTGATTTCTCTGGCGTTCTTACTGCCGAACATCTTGGTTGCAAGCTTTGTGAACATAGACCACTGCTTCTTCAGTTAAACGGAGGAAGCCGGCATTCTAACCTTATTTGGCGACAGGACAAAAGGCGGGGTTCACGGGAATGGAATCAGCGGCTTGCACGCTGGATGTATTTCACCGGATTTTCGGATTTACCATTGCGGATAACTTCAAAATGCACGTGGGGGCCGGTGGAACGACCGGTGCTGCCCATCAATGCAACAACCTGGCTTTTCTGCACCACATCCCCAACTTTAACCTTGATGGTCTTGGCGTGGGCATAACGGGTAACCAGGCCGTCGCCATGGTCGATTTCAACCAGATTTCCGTAGCCATAGCGCTCGTCGGCCCAGGTTACAACACCAGCCGCCACGGCAATAATGTCGCTGCCTTCCTTGCCTGCCAGATCAACACCGGCATGCCAGGTACGTTTTCCGGTAAAAGGATCCGAGCGGTATCCGTATTTGGACGAGAGCCAGCCCCAGGTGATCGGCCGCCCCTGCACATAGAGCTCATCTTCCAGCTTTTTGCGGGAAGCGACTTTATCGAGCAGGCGCAGTTGCTTTTCACGATCGTTGATCTGCTGTTCCAGCTGATTGATCATGTCCGTCAGCTCGGGAGCCGTGTAGGAATCCCCGGGTAGCGCATCTTCTTCGGGGCCACCAACCGCTGCCGGCTTGTCAAAATTGAATTCATCGCTGGCGACCATGCCGGTTTCCACGAATCGCTGGCCGAGCGCATCCAGGCGCAGCAGACGACCCTGAATCTGGCCCAGCCGAAGGGTCAGCGCATCAATCTGCTGCTGCACGTTCTCACGAACCCGGGCGACTTCGTCCTTCTGATCTTGCAGCCTTTCTTTCCAGCCCGCCACAAGCTCAGACTCGGTGGGTTGCCGAGCTTCAAACTGACTGATCGCCACCTGATAGCCAGCCCATCCGGCTGCCGCCAGCGTGGCCAACACCAGAAAGACCAGGCCAAACAACAGCGGCCCATTCAACGGTATTGCCCTGGACTGACCGTGACGTTTGCCTACGAAAATTACGTTCATATCGTCTTTCGGTTTCATTGTTGAGCCGCAACCGTATCCCTGTAGTGCTGCGACCCGGAAATATTCCGAGCGGGTCTGCTATCCTTGGCAACAACTACGTACTGAATAATCGCAGCGCCCGGTAGACTCTCTCACTCGTGACAATGTAAAACGAGAGTAACAATGGCGCTACGCACAAAGCGTGCCGAAGTGTAACCAATCGTAAACAGGCTCGTCGAGAAAAAAGCGACCATGACGGAAAAAAATGATCAAAAAATGATCTTTGGCAAAGGGTCGGCTGGCAACAATACGCTCAAAGAGCTGATGTCCAAAGCCGAACTGCACCTGCAGGCCGAACAACTGGTACTCGCGGCCATTCCCGCAGAACTGTCCGAGGGTACCCGATTCGTCAGCTGTCGGGAGGGGGAACTGGTGCTGTCTACTGATAATGCAAGCAAAGCCACGCGACTGCGCTTCCGCCAGCACGAGATCATGTCGGCACTGAGGGAGAATGAACTGTTCCGCTACGTCTGGAAGGTCAGAATCAAGGTCAGCCCACCCAGATTCGCCAGCCGACGCAAACCGGTAAAAGAGCCGCTCAGCAAAGAAAATGCCCGGCTCCTCCGAGAGGAAGCCGGGCACACGAAGGATAAAGCTCTACGCGAGGTTCTCGAAAAACTCGCCAGCCACGTCCGGGATTAAGGCTTCCCGCCTTAACCCGCCGCCAGCACAGGTTTCATGTAAGAGATAGGTGCAGTGGCTTCATCATCGAAGGTCACTACTTCCCATGCGTCTTCTTCTGCCCTGAGCTTGCGCAGCAGCTTGTTGTTCAGGTCGTGACCTGATTTGATACCACGGAACTCACCAATCAGGCTGTTGCCCAACAGGTAAAGGTCGCCGATGGCATCCAGTACCTTGTGCTTGACGAACTCGTCATCGTAGCGAAGACCGTCCTCATTCAGGATCTTGTAGTCGTCCACCACAATCGCGTTATCCACACTGCCACCCAGTGCCAGGTTCATCGCCCGCAGCTTTTCGATATCACGCATGAACCCGAAGGTTCTGGCGCGGGACACTTCCTTCACGAAGGAGGTGCTGGAAAAGTCCACAGTCGCTGTCTGGGCACGGCCCTTGAAGACCGGGTGGTCGAAATCAATCCCGAAGCTCACCTTGAAGCCTTCGAAAGGCAGGAAGGTGGCTTTCTTGTCGCCCTCTTCCACGGTGACTTCGCGCTTGATGCGGATAAAGCGTTTTGCCGCTTCCTGCTCGGAGATACCGGCAGACTGAAGCAGGAACACAAACGGCCCGGCGGAGCCATCCATGATCGGCACTTCTGCAGCACTGAGTTCGACAAAACAGTTGTCGATGCCGAGACCAGCCATGGCAGAGAGCAGATGCTCTACTGTCGCCACACGGACACCGTCTTTTACCAGCGTCGTGGACAGCATGGTCTCACCCACATTCTCCGCACAGGCACGGATTTCGACCATCGGGTCAAGGTCCGTGCGGCGGAAGATGATCCCCGTATCGACGGGTGCTGGCTTCAGGGTCAGGTAAACCTTTTCCCCGGAATGCAGGCCAACACCGGTCGCGCGGATGGTGTTTTTGAGTGTCCGTTGTCTGATCATCGGTTCATTATTCCGTCACAAAAAGTCGATATTCTGAGCAAAAAACTGCCCGGAGAATATCAGAATTCAAGACTGAGTACCATTTAACCAACATGACTTTACTTAAATCTTGCAATAGCCATGAGCTATGGTTTATCAGCTCAACTTAGGCGAAAGCTTATGCCTTCTGTTTCACAGTAAAGCCAGCCGTGCCACGATTGAGACAGATTATCAATCAGCCTGCCGGCGAAGGAATGCGGGAATATCGAGATAGTCCACGCCCTGCTCTTCGCTTTCTTTGCTCTGATCCAACGCCACATTACCCTGGGCAACTGCACGACGACGCAACACGGCCGGACGATCCAGCTGGTTGTAATCGGTCTTGCCATCGAGGGTACGGGTGTTGTCCACCACCTTGGTCGGCTTCTCGCGCTCGCCACCCAGGCCTGTCGCCACAACGGTGACCTTGAGCTCGTCAGTCATTTCCGGATCGATCACGGTGCCGACAACCACAGTGGCAGAATCCGACGCGAATTCGCGCACAATGTCGCCCACTTCGGAGAACTCGCCCAGATTCAGGTCCATACCAGCGGTGATATTGACCAGAATACCCTTGGCACCCTGCAGGTTGATGTCTTCGAGCAGCGGGCTGCGAACCGCGGCTTCTGCGGCTTCACGGGCACGATTCTCGCCGGTGGCGCGACCGGTACCCATCATCGCCATGCCCATCTCGGACATAACCGTTTTCACGTCGGCAAAGTCGACGTTGATCATACCGTTGCGGGTAATCAGGTCGGCAATGCCCTGAACCGCACCCAGTAACACATCATTGGCGGAAGCAAAGGCATCCAGCAGGCTGGTTTTCTTGCCCATGACTGCCAGCAGCTTTTCATTGGGAATGGTAATCAGGGAGTCAACGCTCTCTTCCAGTTCCTTCAGGCCGGCTTCAGCCACGCTCATGCGCTTGCCGCCTTCAAACTGGAACGGCTTGGTAACCACCGCAACCGTCAGGATACCCAGCTCACGGGCAACTTCAGCAACCACAGGGGCTGCTCCGGTGCCGGTACCGCCACCCATGCCGGCGGTGATGAACACCATATCGGAGCCGCTCAGAGCTTCGGCAATACGGTCGCGGTCTTCCAGTGCAGACTGGCGGCCGACTTCCGGATTGGCGCCGGCACCCAGGCCTTTGGTGATGTTGCCACCCAGCTGGATGATCTGGCGTGCGTCCAGGTCCTTCAGGGCCTGGGCATCTGTGTTGGCGCAGATAAATTCAACGCCTTCCACGTCGCTGTTGAGCATGTGGCGAACGGCGTTGCCACCGCCACCGCCAACACCGACGACCTTAATAACTGCGTTCTGCTGAACATTATCAACGAGTTCAAACATTTCCCCTACTCCTTCGTGCTGTGTCCGGCCTTTCCAGGCCGGTTGCTTCAATCGTTGTGTTTTTTTCGAGAGACCTTCGTGTACTGCAACCGGAACACCGTCAGAAATGACCGGTGAACCAGGCTTTCATGCGCTCAACCAGCGAGGGAGCCTCCTCCCCCTTGAGCACCGGCGCCCGGCCAAGATCCATTTGCCGGAAGCCATGGATCAACAACCCGACGCCAGTGGCGTATATCGGGTTGTTGACCACTTCCGTCATACCGGAAACCGCCTGCGGACAGGCCAGTCTTACCGGCATGTGGAAGATTTCTTCAGCCAGCTCCACCACCCCTTCCATGGTGGACGAGCCGCCTGTAATCACGATGCCTGCCGGGATCAGATCCTCGAACCCGGACCGGCGTAACTCAGACTGCACCAGCGTGAACAGCTCCTCATAGCGGGGCTCAACGACCTCCGCCAGAGCCTGACGCGAAAGATCCCGCGGAGCCCGGTCTCCCACGCTGGGAACCTTGATGGTTTCTTCCGCACCCGCCAGTTGGGTCAGGGCGCAGGCGTACTTGATCTTGATTTCCTCGGCATTCTGGGTGGGCGTGCGCAACGCCATGGCAATGTCGTTGGTCACCTGGTCACCGGCGATCGGGATGACTGCGGTATGGCGAATTGCCCCGCCCGTGAACACGGCAATGTCGGTTGTACCACCACCGATATCCACCACACAGACGCCCAATTCTTTTTCATCCTCGGTCAGGATGGCGTGGCTGGAAGCCAGTTGTTCCAGAATGATGTCGTCCACTTCCAGCCCACAGCGCTTGACACACTTCTCGATGTTCTGGGCTGCATTCACGGCACAGGTCACCAGGTGCACCTTGGCCTCGAGCCGCACACCTGACATCCCCATCGGTTCCTTGATACCTTCCTGGTTATCGATGACGAACTCCTGAGGCAGGATGTGCAGGATTTTCTGGTCCGCCGGAATCGCCACCGCCTGGGCAGCGTCAATCACCCGGTCAATATCCGCCTGGGTGACTTCCCGGTCTCGGATCGCCACGATGCCGTGGGAATTCAGGCTCTTGATGTGGCTGCCAGCAATACCGGCGTACACCGAATGAATGCGACACCCCGCCATCAGTTCAGCCTCTTCGACTGCGCGCTGAATGGCCTGTACCGTGGTTTCAATGTTCACCACTACACCGCGCTTGAGCCCCCGGGACGGGTGTGAACCGATACCGACTACTTCGATGGTTCCATCCATCTTGCGCTTGCCGACTATCGCCACCACCTTGGAGGTTCCAATATCCAGGCCGACAATCATGTTTTCCGTTTCAACCGATGACATGTGTTTCACCAAACCCCAGGTTCGTAGTAATCGTTATCAGGATTTCGGAGCAGCCTGAGCCACGTCCGTCTTCCACTGCACCGCTACCCCGTTCGAGTAGCGGACATCTATCCGGCTGACCTCATCAACCCGCGAGGCCAGACGGTTCTCATAAACGGTGATAAAGCGTTCAAACCGTTGTTCTACCTGATCTCGCCCCAGCACCACTTCGATGCCATTGCTGAGAGTCAGGGTCCAGGCGCCACGTTGCTCCAGCGCCAGTCCGGCAAAACCCAGGCCATATCCCACCAACTGCTCGCTCATGGTCCGGGCCATACCGATCACGTCCCTGACCCGCTCATCCGGCCCAGCCAGACGAGGCAGCTTTCCGGCCACCTCCGGATTCGGCGGCGAGAACAGTTCGCCTGAACGGCTCACCAGTCGACCATCGGTCCAGTAGGCCAATGGCTTCTTTTCCCGAATATCGATTTCAAGACGGCCTGGCCAGACTCGCTTTATCGCTGCCGACGCCACCCAGGGGCGCCGTTCCAGTTCAGCCTTGATGTCAGCCAGATCGGTGGCGAAATAGCTTTTGCCAATCCAGGCGCCGGCCGCTCGCTCAATAGCCGTCTGGCTGTCGCCAACAAATTCGCCCCGCACATCCACCGCCAGGATCTGCTGATCCATGGCGGTCAGCATCCGGTCCGTTGCCCAGGGCACCATGGCGGCCAGAAGTACCACCGTTGCGCCCAGGCCGACCTGCAACCAGGGTACGGCCGACAGCACAGCTTTCAACACACCAAACCGGTCCCGCTCAGGCCCGACAGAGGTTGCCCCCCGGCGGCGTGGCGGTTCGGGCGGTACCGCCCGGCTCCGGATCAGCAACGTCTCAAGCATCGATGCCCTCCGCCAGCGTATCCCTGAGAATTCGCACCACCAGTTCTTCAAAACTGATGCCGGCCGCCTTTGCAGCCATCGGCACCAGGCTGTGGTCCGTCATACCGGGAACCGTGTTCACCTCAAGCAACCAGAACTCACCGGTCCGGTCCTGCATGATGTCGACCCGTCCCCAGGTGCGACAGCCCAGCACCCGGAAGGCATCCAGGGCCAGATGCTGCAATCTCAATTCGTCATCCGGCGCCAGACCACAGGGAATACGGTACCGGGTATCGTCCGCCAGGTACTTGGCGTCATAGTCGTAAAAGGCGTGATCGGTGCTCAGGCCAATCGCCGGTAACGCTTTGTCCTGTAGCAGGCTGACGGTAAACTCCGGCCCTTCGATCCACTGCTCTACCAGCACCAGATCATCCAGCCGGGCTGCCGCCTCATAGGCTTCAGCCAGCTCTGCCGCGCTGCTCACTTTACGGATACCGATACTCGAACCTTCGTGGGCCGGTTTCACACTCAGGGGCGCCCCCAGTGCCGTCACAATGTCCTCGGCCTCGCTCACGGAGGTCATGGCACGAAATGCCGGCGTAGGCAGCCCACAACCTTCGAACACATACTTGGTGCGCAATTTGTCCATGGCCAGTGCCGATGCCAGCACTTCACTGCCGGTATAGGGAATGCCTGCCTGCCCAAGGATCGCCTGAAGGGTCCCGTCTTCGCCACCACGGCCATGAAGGGCAATGAACACCCGATCGAAATCGGGTTCGTCCACGGTCCGCAGCAGACAGCCGCGAATGTCCCGGCCAACTGCATCAATACCCGCCGATTGCAGCGCTGCCAGCACGGCTTTGCCACTTTTCAGGGATACTTCCCGCTCGGCGGAATCGCCCCCCATGAACACAGCCACGCGCCCCAGTGCCCGAACCAGTTCGGGGGGTGCCTGATACGGCTGAATGTCGTTGTGGGTCAGATCACTCACTTGCCTTGACTCCTGCTGCTGCCAGCCTTGCTGCTACGCCACCGATATCGCCGGCCCCCTGGGTGATCAACAGATCACCATCCTGCAGGACATTGGCCAGCAGACTCTCGATTTCACGGTTATCTTCAACGAACACGGGTTCTACCTTGCCCCGCTGCCGGATGCTCCGGCACAAAGCCCGCCCGTCTGCTCCCGGAATAGCCGGCTCACCCGCGGAATACACATCCATCAGCAACAGTCCATCCACTTCGGACAATACCCGCACGAAATCCTCATATAGGTCCCGGGTCCGGGTGTACCGGTGTGGCTGATACAGCATCACGATCCGGCGCTCGGGCCAGGCTTCGCGGGCAGCCCGGATGACGGCCTCCACCTCGGTGGGGTGGTGGCCGTAGTCGTCCACCAGCGTCGCTGCTGCTTTCGGTGTCTGGTACTCGCCATACACCTGGAACCGACGGCCAACACCGGCAAATCCAGCCAGCCCGCGGCAGATGGCCTGGTCGTCCACCCCCTCGTCGGTCGCCACGGCAATCGTTGCCAGGGCGTTCAGAACGTTGTGACGACCCGGCATTTTCAGCTCCACCTGGAGATCCGGCCGACCACCAGGGCGACGAACCAGGAATCGGGTCTTCAGACCATCAGAGGTAATGTTCTCCGCCCGGTAATCAGCATCAGGATTGTCGATGCCATAAGTGATAATGGCCCGGGAAATGCGCGGAATGATTTCCTGAACGTAGTCGTCATCCACACACATCACCGCAACACCGTAAAACGGCAGGTTGTGCAGGAAGTCCACAAAGGTCTGCTTGAGCTTTTCGACATCCCCACCGTAGGTGTCCATGTGGTCAGCTTCAATGTTGGTGACCACAGAAATAACCGGTGTCAGATGCAGGAACGACGCATCGCTTTCGTCGGCCTCGGCCACCAGGTAACGGGAACCACCCAATTGGGCATTGGTTCCGGCGCTGTTGAGTTTGCCACCGATCACAAAGGTGGGGTCCAGTCCGGCCTCGCCCAACACGGAGGCAATCAGGCTGGTGGTTGTGGTTTTGCCGTGAGTACCGGCCACAGCGATACCATGGCGATAGCGCATGATCTCTGCCAGCATCTCGGCCCGGGGTACAATTGGTACCCGCCGTTCACGGGCAGAGACGACTTCCGGGTTGTCGCCGGCAACGGCCGAAGACACTACCACCACGTCGGCCTGATCGGTGTTTTCGGCGCGATGACCGATGTACACATCGACATCCATTGCCCGCAGGCGCGCAGTAACAGCACTGTCCCGGATATCAGAGCCAGATACGTCATAGCCCTGGTTCTTCAGGACTTCGGCGATACCGCTCATCCCGGCACCACCGATCCCGACAAAATGGATGCGGCGGATCCGGCGCATTTCCGGCACCTGATAGACCAGTGGCGGATTGGTTGCATCAGCCATTGGCGGCCTCCAGACAGTAATTCACGACTCTCTCCGTTGCATCAGGGCGGGCCAGCGAGCGGGCGGCCTTCGCCATGGTCAGAATTCGTTTCCGATCTGTTGCCAGATCTTTCAGGGTTTCCGCCAGCACCTCCGGGTTCAGCTTTGGCTGAGGAACCAGAATGGCCGCCCCGGCTTTCACCATGTGCTGGCCGTTACGGGTCTGGTGGTCATCGACTGCGTGGGGGAATGGCACCAGCACCGCGCCAATTCCCGCCGCACAGAGCTCAGACACCGTCAGCGCACCGGCACGGCAGATCACCAGATCAGCCCAGCCGTAGGCCTCTGCCATATCGCGGATAAAGGGCTCAATGCTGGCACTGACTCCGGCTTCGTCGTAGGCCGCCCTGGCCACCTCAAGATTCTTCTCACCGCACTGATGCCGAACATCCGGGCGATCAGCCTCCGCCATCAGCGCCAGGGCCCGGGGCAGTTGCTGATTGAACACCTGGGCTCCCAGGCTTCCACCAACAACCAACACCCGTAGCCTGCCACTTCGGCCCGCCAATCGTTGTTCGGGGGCGTCCATCGACGCCACTTCGCCCCGCACCGGATTGCCAGTACAGCGGGTAACCGTCTGGTCGCCGAAACTGTCAGGAAACGCCTCAAGCACCGTTTCGGCAAAACGTGTGAGCCAACGGTTAGTCATTCCAGCGATGGCGTTCTGTTCATGAATGACCAGCGGCTTGCGCATCAGCCAGGCGGCAATACCACCCGGCCCCGTGACAAATCCGCCCATGCCTACCACGCAGTCGGGGCGGATTCGGCGCAAATGGGTGTAGGCTTCGCCCAGGGCGCGCATCAACCGGAACGGTGCCAGCAGCAGCGCCAGCTTGCCTTTACCGCGCAGGCCGGAGATGTGAATGAGCGACAGCGGAATATCGGTGTCTCCAATCAGACGTTCTTCCATGCCGCCGCTGGCGCCGAGCCAGTGCACCTCGTGCCCCCGTTGCTGCAACGCGCGGGCTGTGGCCAACGCAGGAAACACATGGCCGCCGGTGCCACCAGCCATCATCAGGAAGCGACGGCGAGGTGAATCAGTCATACACTGCTCCTCCTTTGCGCCCGCTGCTCTTTATTTCCGATGCCACCCTGGCCCGATCCTGCCGCTCCAGTTCTACCCGGGCGATAACCGCGATACCAATGCAGGTAACCATCAGGCTGGAGCCGCCATAACTGACCAGCGGCAAGGTCAAGCCTTTGGTTGGCAGGAGCCCAGTACTCACCGCCATGTTGATGCCCGCCTGCAATCCGATCAGCAGCGTGATGCCGTAGCTGAAACAGGCGCCGAACGCCATGCCGGCTTTCTCCGCACGCCGGGCAATCACCAGGCCACTGACCACCAGCGCCGCAAACAGGCCGAGCACCACCAGCGCTCCAAGCAAACCGAATTCCTCGGCAATGATCGCGTAGATAAAGTCCGTATGGGCCTCAGGCAGGAAGAACAGTTTCTGTACCGAGTTGCCCAGTCCAACACCCACCCACTCGCCTCGACCAAAGGCAATCAGTGACTGAGTGAGCTGATAACCGCTGTCGAACTGGTCTTTCCAGGGGTCGAGATAGCTGACCACCCGCTTCAGTCGATACGGTTGGGTCACCACCAGAACCGTACCCAGTGCCGCCAGTACGCCAATCAATGGCATAAAACGGCTTAGCCTTACGCCGCTGAGAAAAATCATGCCCGCAGCCGCCGTCACCAGAACAACCGTTGCGCCGAAGTCCGGCTGGATGACCAGCAACACCGACGCCACACCCAGAACCCCGAGCGGTTTCAGAAAACCTGGCCAGGTATGAAGCAGCTCTTCCCGCCGACGAACCACGTAACCCGCCAGGTAGGCGATGAGGCAGAGTTTGGCGACTTCAGACACCTGCACATTGAACAGCCCCATGGGAATCCATCGGGTAGAACCATTGACGGTGCGGCCGAGAGGAGTAAGCACCAACACCAACACCAGAAGTCCAATGCCCAGCAACAACCAGCCACTGCGTTCCCACCAGGATACCGGCACGTTAACAGCTACAAGGGCAGTGGCGCAGCCAAGCCCTGCGAACAGAATCTGGCGAATAACGTAGTGGTAACTGTTGCCCAACGTGGCCGCTGCCATGTCCATCGACGCAGATGAAATCATCACCACACCGGTCACCAGCAAGGCCACGGAGGTAATAATCAGCACCGGCAGCGGCTGCAACTCACCCGCCACACCCTGATAATGAGGAACGCTGACGCCTGCCTGCATCACAGCCCCTCCACCAAAGCGCGGAACTGTTCGCCGCGATCGTTGTAATCCCGGAACATGTCAAAGCTGGCACAGGCTGGAGACAACAGCACCCGATCGCCCGGCTCCGCCGCCTGGCGGGCAAGGCTGACCGCCTCTTGCAGTGACGTTGCGCGATACTGCGGCACTGACACGCCTACCGCCTCGGATATCTTGCCGGCATCGCGTCCAATCAGCACCAAGGCCCGACAGCATGCGGCCACCGGCTCTGCGAGCGGCTGAAAATCCGCGCCTTTGCCATCTCCGCCTGCAATCAGGATCACCTTGCCTGAATCCGGCACCAGGCTTTCAATGGCGGCTACCGTGGCACCAACATTGGTACCTTTGGAATCATTGATGTAATCCACCCCATTCAGGTTGCGGACGAATTCACAGCGATGGGGCAGCCCCCGGAAGCTGCGGGCCACCTCCAGCATCGGCTCCATGGCCAGGCCAGCCGCGTGCCCCAGCGCCAGGGCGGCCATCACGTTGCTGATGTTATGCCTGCCCATCAACTGGAGTTCACTGGCCAGCAAAAGGTTATCCAGGCCCCAGGTAATCCAGGTGCCCTGGTCATCATCCCGGGTACTGAAGGTCTCCGGATTCACCCGGTTAAAGCCAAAACACAGAAACCTCAGGGTATCCCGAGCCATGGGCGTGCTCAGGGCATCGTCGAGGTTCACGATGGCATTTTTGCAGCCACGGTAGATCCGTTGTTTGGCCTGGAAATACGCCATCTTGTCCGGGTACCGGTCCATGTGATCATCGCTGACATTCAGGACAGTGGCCGCCAGAGCCCCGAGTTCTTCGGTGGTCTCCAGCTGAAAACTCGACAGCTCCAGCACATAGAGATCCGCACCCTGGTCCAGCAAATCCAGCGCGGGCGTACCGATATTACCGCCCACCTGCACATTGCGGCCCGCAGCTCGTGCCATTTCCCCTACCAGGGTTGTTACCGTGGTTTTGCCGTTAGAGCCGGTGATGGCAATAATCGGCGCGTCGGCCGCATCGGCGAATAAATCGATGTCGCCGCGAATCCGGGCGCCCCTGGCCGCCGCACCGGCAATCGCCGGCTCTGCAATACTGATTCCCGGGCTGACTATCAGCTCATTGAAACCGGCAAACAGCTCCTCATCAAACTCGCCCAGGTAAATCGGGACGTCTGGCCAACCGGCCTTCAGCTCATCCAGGCCTGGTGGCTGAAGGCGACTATCAGCCACAGCAATCTCACGCCCCTGCCCGGACAGGTAACGCACGCAGGAAAGCCCGGTCTTACCGAGCCCTACGATTAACGTGCGACGATCCGAAACAATGACACTCATAGCCGTAGCAATTTCCTATCGGATTTTCAGACTGGCCAGGCCAATCAGAACGAGAACAACAGTAATAACCCAGAACCGGACAATGACTCGTGGCTCGGGCCAGCCTTTCAATTCAAAATGATGGTGCAGCGGCGCCATCCGGAAGATCCGCCGACCCGTGAGCCGGAATGAGGCCACCTGCAGAATCACAGAAATGGTTTCCATCACGAACACGCCGCCCATGATGAACAACACAATTTCCTGCCGGACGATGACAGCCACTGTGCCCAGGGCGGCTCCCAGGGCAAGGGCACCGACATCGCCCATGAATACCTGCGCCGGGTAAGTGTTGAACCACAGGAACCCGAGCCCTGCACCCACCAGGGCTCCGCAGAAAATGATCAGCTCACCGGTTCCGGGCAGATGCGGAATCAGCAGGTAATTGGCGAACTGCGCATGGCCCGAGAGGTAAGCAAAGATGGCCAGAGCCCCCGCCACCATGACGGTTGGCATGATAGCCAGACCATCCAGGCCGTCTGTCAGATTTACCGCGTTGCTGCTACCAACAATCACGAAGTAGGTCAGCAGAATGAACAACACCGGCCCGAGGGTCAGCGAGACATTTTTCAGGAACGGCAGATAAAGCGAGGTTTCCTGGGGCAGTGAAGCAGTGACATAGAGCACGATCGCGGCCGTGGCCCCGATCACCGACTGCCAGAAGTATTTCCAGCGTGCCGGCAGGCCCCGGGGATTGCGCTCCACAACCTTACGGTAGTCATCCACCCAGCCAATGGCACCGAACAGCAGGGTAACCAGCAACACCACCCAGACATAACGATTGGTCAGATCCGCCCACAACAGAGTGGAAATGGCGATGGCCACGAGGATCAGGGCGCCGCCCATCGTCGGCGTACCGGCTTTGCTCAGGTGAGTCTGGGGGCCGTCATCACGTACGGCCTGGCCGATCTGATACTGACTCAGCTTGCGAATCATCACCGGACCGATCACCAGCGAGATCAGCAGCGCCGTAAGAATGCCCAGGATCGCCCGCAGTGTCAGGTACTGAAACACCGTCAGCGACGAAAAGTATTGCGATAGTATCTCTGTCAGCCAGAGCAGCATGGGTTCTTCACCTTTTTCTGAATTCCCTCCACCACGCGATCCATGGCGGAACTACGAGAACCTTTCACCAGGACCGTCATAGCACCACTCCGGCCCGCCACAATGGCGTCCACCGCCTGCTCATGACTCGGGAAAAACTCTGTCTCGTCACCAAATCCGGTGCCGTAGCCGTTACCTCCGGCTCCCACCACCATAACCTTCTCAATTCCACGGGCACGGGCATGTTCACCCACCTGCCGGTGCAGCTCGTTCGCCTCATCGCCCAGCTCTGCCATGGCGCCGAGCACCGCCAGCCGGGGCGCCGGGTACGACGCCAGAACGTCCAGCGCCGCTTTCATAGACGCCGGATTGGCGTTGTAACTGTCGTCAATCAGGGTCAGATCCGGGGCCGGCTTGAGCACCTGGAGACGCCCCTTCACGGCTTCTACCTGCATGAGCCCGGACTGAACCTGCTGATCTGTCGCTCCAAGTTCCCTGCAGGCCGCGAGAGCCAGCAGAGCATTGGTAATGTTGTGTTCACCGGGCAACCCCAGCACCAGATGACAGCGCCAGTTGTCTGGCCCCAACACCAGGAATTCAAACCCCTGATCAGTGGCCATGATCGCCTCCGCGCGGTAATCCGCGCCCGGGTGCCCCATCCGGGAAACCCCCAGCACCCGCCGTTGGCCCGCACGGGCATGCCATTGATCGAAGGCAGGATCGTCCCGGTTCAGCACGACGGCTCCATCTGCCGGCACGCCATCAATAATCTCGCCTTTGGCCAGAACAATATTCTGGTAACTGCCAAAACCCTCCAGGTGCGCCTGGCCTGCATTGGTCAGAATCGCAACCTGCGGTCGGGTAATTGACACCGTGTGGGCAATTTCGCCAAGACCACTGGCCCCCAGCTCAATGGCGCCGAACTGGTGATCCGGCGTCAGCCGAAACAGGGTCAGCGGAACACCAATGTGATTATTGAGATTGCCTTCAGTCACCAAGGTCGGCCCCATGCCGGCGAGAATGGCCCCGGTCATTTCACGAACCGTGGTTTTGCCACTGCTGCCGGTAATCGCCACCAGCCGGGCCGCGCTTCCGCTGCGATTGGCGCTGGCCAGATCGGCCAAGGCCTGAACCGTATCGCTAACGACCAGTTGCGGAATGGCAACGTCGGTGACCTCGGTATCCACTACCGCGGCGACGGCGCCCTGTGTCAGGGCCTGGCCAAGGAATTCATGACCATCAAACCGCTCACCGCGCAGAGCAACAAACAGCTGCCCATCTCCAACCAATCGGGTATCGGTGGAGACGCCATCAAACCAGAGTTCACCCGCATCAGTGCGCGCCCCTGCCAGGGTGGCCTGAAGCCACTCGCGAGCTTCCGCCAGCGAAAAGGCGCGCATCATGCCACACCTCCATTCAGGTTCAATAGATGGCGTACCTGCTCGGCGTCGCTGAACGGCAACTTCTGGCCCCGGATCTCCTGATAGGCTTCATGACCTTTACCTGCAATCAGCACCAGATCATCCTCATTGGCCATGCCCACTGCCTCGGCAATTGCCTGAGCGCGGTCGTGAATCACCTGCCAGCGACCAGCCTGAGTGAAACCAGCAGAAATGTCGCTGACAATCCGTTCAGGCTGCTCGGTACGAGGGTTGTCGTCGGTTACGATGACGTAATCCGCCCGCTTTTCCGCTTCTTTCGCCATTTCCGGCCGCTTGCCGGGGTCCCGGTCGCCACCGCAACCGAACACACAGATCAGCCTGCCCCGGATGTGGGGCCGCAATGCTTCAAGCGCATTGGCCAGGGCATCGGGGGTGTGAGCATAGTCCACCACCACATGTTTGCCGGTTGAGCCGGTGAATCGTTCAAGACGCCCAGGGGGCGGTGACAGCTCCCTGACAATGGACACCGCCCGCTCAACGGGTACGCCAAGCGTCAGTACGGTAGCCAGGGCCGCCAGAACATTGCTGGCGTTGAAACTCCCTAACAGGGGGACAGCAAGATCAAACTCACCCCATTGCCCATCGACCCTGGCGCGGAACCCTGAGGCCGTGGGCGTAAATTCCTTCAACCAGAGTTCCGTCTGGGCTTCATGCAGACTGTAACGAACACGGTCACACTGGCCCTCAAGCTGACCGTAAAGCTGCCGGCCAAACGGATCGTCAAAATTGATCACTGAGAAGTGCAGTTCTTCCCGCAGGAACAGCCTGGCCTTGGCCTCACCATAGGCCTCCATGGAACCGTGGTAATCCAGATGATCACGCGTGAGGTTGGTGAACACCGCACCGGTCATGGTCAGGTTATCAACCCGCCCCTGATCCAGAGCGTGCGACGACACTTCCATTACCGCAGCCCGACCACCCTCATTGCGTATGCGGTTCAATACCCGGTTCACCTGGACCACATCCGGCGTGGTATGCGTGGCCGACTCGATACTGCCCGGCATGCCATAACCCAGGGTACCCAGCAGCCCGCAGGGCGTGCCGGTTTCCCGTAACAACTGGGAGATGTATTGGGTCACCGACGTCTTGCCATTGGTGCCGGTAACCCCGATCACTCTCAGATGGCGCGACGGATGCTCGAAGAAGCGATCGGCAATTCGGCCCAGACGGGCGCGCAGACCAACCACGGGCACAATCAATGCGCCGTGGCGCTCATGGCACTGCCGCTCCTGCTCGGACTCAAGCAGAATGGCCGTGGCACCGGCGCTGATGGCCTGATCCATATAGTGCTCTGCGGGCGTTCGGGCCCCGGCCAGCGCAATAAAGGCGTCACCGGACTGCACTTTCCGGCTATCCGTCTTCAGGCCGTGGATAGTGACATCGAAGACCGATGGCACCTCAATAATGCCCTGAAGCAAGGTGCTGATGGATGTGATGCACATGGCTTACCCTCTCCCCCCGGAGGTCACTTGCGAAACGCGTGTTTCACTGACTTCCAGTTCAGGCTTCACATTCAGCAGTCGCAGCGCGTCACCCATCACCCGGGCGAATACCGGCGCGGCAACTTCTCCGCCGTAATATTCTCCGGCCTGCGGCGCATCCACGGCCACAACGGTTACAATTCTGGGGTCATCAATCGGTGCCATACCGGCAAAGATGGCCTTATATTGACTGTCTTCGTACCCGTTCGCCCCCACCAGGTGAACGGTCCCGGTTTTGCCCCCGGCCGCATACAGCCCGGGCCGGGCACGCTTGCCAGTACCACGGGCAACCGCCTGTTTTAGCATGTCTCGCACGGCCCTTGTCACCTGCTCAGACAGTACACGTTGTCCCTGCGGCCTCTGCTCCTGCCTCATCAGGCTGAGAGGGTAACGAATTCCACCATTGGCAATAACCATATACGCCTGTGCCAGTTGCAAGGCGTTAACGCTCATGCCGTAGCCATAAGACAAGGTGGACTCTTCTACCGGCCGCCATTTCGGGGGGGCCGGCAAAACACCAACGGCTTCCCCTGGGAAGCCGATACCGGTTGCCTGGCCGAGGCCCAGGCGGGCATAGAGGTTTCTCAGAGTATCGCCACCCAGATCCGTTGCGATGTTGCTCACCCCGACGTTGCTGGACTTGACAATAATCTCCGTTAGATCCAGCACCCCGTAATTGCGATGATCCCGAATTGTGAAGCGACCAAATCTCCGAAAGCCCGGGGAAGTATCAATGGTGCTGTTAACCGTGTATTCCCCGGACTCCAGAGCAGCCGCTATCGTCAGCGGCTTCATGGTTGAGCCGGGCTCGAACAGATCTGTAATCGCCTTGTTGCGCAGGTTTTCTGCGGCAAGCTGTGACCGGTCATTCGGGTTGTAGGAACCTTGATTGACCATGGCCAGCACCTCACCGGTGTCGACATCCAGCATCACCAGCGTGCCACCGCGAGCCTTGTGAGCACCGACCACCGCCTTGAGCTCCCGATAGGCCAGATACTGCAGCCGGAGATCAATACTCAGTTCCAGGTCTTTCCCGGGCCGGGCATCGCGGATAAGCATCAGATCTTTGATGACGCGCCCACGGTTATCCTTGAGCACCCGCTTCTGGCCCGGCTCACCGGTCAACCATTTGTTATAGGCTAACTCGATACCTTCCTGGCCATGCTCGTCGATATCAGTAAACCCGACCACATGAGCGGTGACTTCTCCCGCGGGGTAATAACGACGATATTCCTGCCGGGCATAGATACCACCGACACCTAGAGCCAACGCTTCACGCGCCATTGAGGGCTGCACTTTGCGTCGCAGGTAAATAAATTCGCGGCCAGCATACTGGCGCAATCGCTCCCGCAGCGCGCCCTCAGACAACCCAAGAATTCGGGCAAGCGCCGCCAGTTGCGGATCTTCGGGATCGGTTTCGGAAGGATTTGCCCACACGGTCTGAACTGGCGTACTGACGGCCAAAGGCTCGCCATGACGATCCGTCACCACGCCTCGATGGGCATCGATAGATTCAACGCGGATAGTTCTGACATCTCCCTGCTTGCGCAGGAAGTCATTATCCACCACATGAAGATCCACCAACCGCCATCCAATGCCGGCCACAACCAGCAGGAAAACGCCCAGCACAGAGCCGAAGCGCCAGGCTTTCAAGCCTGCCACCAGCTTCTGCTTCCAGCTGTTTGCGTGCGTTCCCTGACCGGACACTTCAGTTACCCCGGATGGTTATTGTTGGTTTTAGTTCGCTGCCAGCGGTGACATCAAAGGCACGAGTACAATGTCCTGCCGCCCGGGCACCACCATGTTGAAGCGCTCAGCAGCGAGTTTCTCGACCCGCCCGTGAGCGCTCAAAGCACTCTGTTCCAGCAGCAACTGACTCCACTCACGCTGATAGGCATCGCGCTGCTCCTGCAGACCCGACAACGTATTGAACAGCTCGCGGTTCTCATGGGCACTGACCACCACCCCGATGGACGACAGCGTCAGTACGGCCACCAACACCAGCGTCACCAGAACCCGGCTTTCCCGTGTTGCATCAAACACCTGACGGGACAAACGAACGGCTGTCGCAACACCCTCGCGAACCCGCTGTTTGTTTATCCTGTTGGTTTTTACTGGTTGCTCAATCGCTACCGCGCCCATGGCGTCGCGCTCCCCTGCGTTTTCGATTAATTCGCTTTACGTTCAAGCACTCGCATGACCGCGCTGCGAGCCCTGACGTTTTCAGTAATTTCCTGCTCATTGGCCTTGCTGGCTTTGCCAATCAGCTGGAACCCGGATTCTTCCTGCTCCGCCGTGACCGGTATCCCCTTCGGCAGCTTTGGCCCCCGCGCCAGATCACGCATAAAGCGCTTGACCAGACGATCCTCCAGAGAGTGAAAGCTGATCACCACCAGGCGCCCACCGGGAGCCAGGCGATCAACTGCCGCGGCCAGACCGGCTTCCAGGTCCTCGAGCTCCCGGTTTATAAAAATCCGGATAGCCTGAAAAGCACGGGTGGCAGGGTGCTTGTGCTTCTCTTTCTTCGGCACGGCCTCCGCAACCAACTCCGCCAGCTGCCGCGTGGTTTCAATCGGCTGCTCCTGACGCCGCTCCACGACAAGACGAGCGATACGGCGAGAAAACCGCTCCTCGCCGTATCGCCAGATCACATCTGCTATTTCCCGCTCATCAGCCTCGGCCAGCCACTGGGCCGCACTCGGCTCCTGCTGCGGGTTCATTCTCATATCCAATGGACCGTCCCGCATGAACGAAAAACCGCGGGAAGCATCATCCAGTTGTGGCGAAGACACCCCAAGATCCATCAACACGCCATCAACCTGTGACCAACCTTGACGTTCAAGCGCAAGATCCAGTTCGGCGAACGAGCCGTGGTACCACTGAAACCGGGAATCCCCAGATGCCAGCTCTCTGGCGACGGCAATAGCCTCCGGATCCTTATCAATGCCCAGGAGCTGACCATCCTGACCGAGCTTGCCGAGAATCAGACGACTATGACCGCCCCGGCCAAACGTGGCGTCGACAAAACGGCCATTTTCATCTGTAACCAAATAGTCGACCGCTGCATCCAGCAGTACCGAGCGATGCTGATAGCCTTCATTGGCCTGATCGTCCTGGCGTGCGCTCATAGCGACAGCGCCTCCATTTCCGGCGGCATTTCCTCGTCGGCTGCGGAGGCATCAAGGTAAGCATTCCAGCTTTCCTCACTCCACAGCTCATACTTCTTGCCAAGCCCGACCAACATCAGCCGTTTTTCAAGATTGGCGTGATTTCTGAGGGTCTGCGGCACCAGAATCCGGCCGGACCCATCCAGCTCCATAAGGGCAGCGTTACCCAGAATGAGGCGCTGCAGGCGCTTGGCCGCCTTGTTCATGTTGGGCAGCGCCTCGATTTTCGGGCGCAGCACTTCCCATTCCGGCTCGGGGTAGAGCAACAAGCATTTCTCCTCATCGGCGTTGGCTGTCAATACAATACGGCCACCGCAAAGCTGCGCGAGCTCTTCACGCACCTTTGTCGGGATCGCCAGGCGACCCTTCGCGTCCATATTGATGGCATGACTGCCAAGAAAATTGCTCATTAACGTCTAGTCCGAGGTTTTCATTTCCACAAAATTCCACCAAAAACCACTTTTTCCCACTCCCGCACACTATAGAAACACGCAAATAACAATGCAAGCGCCGCGACAGGCACCACACACAGGAAAGTTCCTTTAACGACAAGAGGTTACAAAGCAGAAACGGAACGAAGCGTTAAAAAGACGTAAAGAAAAGGATAAAAAACAAATACCTGCAGACACCTTTAGATAGCCAACTTCAGGTTTAAGATTTTTTGGCTATAAAAGGTAACTTGTGAGAAGGATGCGGATCACATCCGAATAATCGGGAAAAGAGGCGAGCTCGCCGATAAGCCGGGTTCTGTCTTGGACAGTCATTCATCTAGGGCCTGCGTCACCACAGGCCTCAAGCAACCTACCCGAATCCAGCGCGGGCCACGCCATTGGATTCCTATTTGGTCTTGCTCCAGGTGGGGTTTACCATCGCCGTGGACTGTTGCCAGCCACGCGGTGCGCTCTTACCGCACCATTTCAACCTTACCGGCGCCCGAAAGCGCTTAGGCGGTATACTTTCTGTTGCACTTTCCGTCGGCTCACGCCGCCCAGGCGTTACCTGGCACCTTGCCCTGCGGAGCCCGGACTTTCCTCCCCCGGATCAACCGGCGGCGACTGTCTGGCGAGCTCGGCGCTGACAATACCCGCGTGCGCGCAGGCATGCAAGGCTTAATCACCCTTTAACTGCAGCGCTCGCTGATACAGTTCATTTTTTCCGATGCCGCTGACTTCCGCGACGATTTTCGCAGCCTTTTTGACCGGCATCTCTGCAACAAGCAGCTTTAACAGCTTATCGGCATCCAGATCGAGCGACGAACCGGTCACGACATCGTTACCCCGGACCATCACCACGAATTCGCCCCGACTGCCATGCGGGTCGGCCTCCAACTCCGCCAATACCTCTTTAACCGTCCCACTGTAGAAAGTTTCAAAGGTTTTGGTCAGCTCCCGACCGAGCACACACTCCCGGCCCTCGCCAAACTCATCAACCAGATCCTGCATCAGGTCCAGAATTCGATGGGGGGATTCGTAGAACACCAGAGTGGCAGTCTGTTCACGCAATTCCACGAGCGCTGAACGTCTACCCGCCCGTTTAGCCGGCAAAAAACCTGCGAAAAGAAAACGATCCGTCGGTAAACCTGCCGCCGACAATGCCGCAACCAGTGCACATGGACCGGGGATAGGGGAAACCGGAAAGCCCGCCTTTCTGGCTTCACGTACCAGGATGTACCCGGGATCGGAGATCAATGGGGTACCGGCATCGGAAATCAGTGCCACTTGCTGCCCTTCAGCAAGGGCAGAGAGGATTCTGCCGACGCGATCCCTCTCATTATGATCGTGTAGCGCCAGCAAAGGCTTGCTCAGGCCCAGGTGCTGTAACAGGCGTGAGCTGTGACGGGTGTCCTCAGCGGCGACCAGATCCGCCGCAGCGAGCACCTGCCGGACACGATCAGAAAGATCGGCCAGATTACCGATGGGCGTGGCAACAATTGAAAGCCGACCACCGACAACGCTTGCTACAGAACTGGACATAATAAACTCCACTGAAGTGAACCGCGGCGCCGCTATTTCCGGCCCATGACTGTCCCGTCATGTGAAATGCGCCGGGAGCTGGTAAACTTGCCAGCTAAAACGCGGCACCACAAGCCCAACGATTCAGAGAGTACCGAGCCCGCCATGACAAATCGCTTCCGTCACAGCCCAATTCTGGCCCTGATCACCCTCGTTCTGTTCTATCTGGGCGGCTGCGCCACCGTCAATCTCGACGAACATATGGCACAAAGCCCGGAACAGGCACTGTCACTGGCCAGCGATGAACGTGATCCGGTGGTTGGCCAACGCTATCTATTGAGGGTGGCCAGCCGATTCCAGGATCAAGGCCGCCACGAAGATGCCCGAGTCATTCTCCAGGCCCCCGTTCTGGAAAATGCTCCGGAGGACATCGCAAGACAACGCTCGCTCCTGTCCATGGCCAGTGCCAGCGAGTTACAGGACAGCCAATGGGCTGAGCAACTCGCCACAGATAGCACCCCTGAAAGCTTTCTTGCCTACCCCGCGGAGTTAATGTCCCGGGCTGCCATGCTCCAGGCCCGGACCTATGAGCTGGCCGGACAACCTTTGGACGGGGCACTGACGTTGATCCTGCTCAGCCAGACCGACTCCAGCACTTCCCCGCAGGAGGTGCACAATCGCATTTGGCAATTGCTCAAGCCCATCAATCGCTCAACCCTGCAATCCGCCTCCGACAACGCCCTCGGATTCGAGGTTCAAGGCTGGCTTGAGCTCGCTCTGCGCCTACGCACCAAAGGGGCCAGCCTGGATGATCAGGGGCGTCTGATCCGGCAATGGCAGAATAACTGGCCGGGACACCCCGCAGCACAGGTACTCCCCATGGATCTCGCCCTGCTGGCTGAACTGGCAGCAAGCCGGCCGGAGAAACTGGCATTGGCGGTTCCACTTCAAGGTGCCCTCGCCAGCGCCGGCAAAGCGATTCGCGACGGTTTCCTGGCCGCCTATTATCAGGATGAAACCACTGACCGCAGCAAAACCGATATTCGGGTCATCGACACCTCCACCGGCTCTTTTTCCGAGCTCTACGAGGAACTCTCCAATAACGACATTGATTTGATTGTTGGCCCGCTGGACAAGGAAGCACTGTCCCAGCTCGCTAACATGAACACGCTGCCGGTTCCGGCACTGGGCCTGAACTACCTTGGCCCGGATGCCCGCATTCCGGACGGCCTTTATCAGTTCGGGCTATCTGCCGAAGATGAGGCACGACAGATCGCCGACAGGCTCGATGCCGAGAACATCGAGCAGGTTCTCGTACTGATTCCCCACGGTGAATGGGGAGACCGGGTTGAAACCGCCCTGCAAACAAGGATGGACCAGCTCGGGTTGCGAGCGCTCGACGTCGAGCGCTTTTTCCCGGAAGACAACCTGCGCTCAGTGACAGCTGACCTGCTGGGCATTACCGCCTCCCGCCAGCGCGCCATTCAGGTGGAGCGAACAATTGGCCTGAATGTGGAATTTGAACCCCGCCGCCGCCAGGATGCCGAGGGCATCGTGCTGGTTGCCGCACCCACGGTTGCCCGCCAGTTCAAGCCACTGTTCGCCTTCTATTATGGCGGCGATCTGCCGGTATACTCACCTTCCATCGTGTACGAGGGTACGCCGAATCCGGGCCGGGACCGAGATATTGACCGGGTTTTCTTTACGGACATCCCCTGGGTATTGGCCGAGACGAATCCCCTGCGGGAAGAATCACGCCAGTATCTGAGTGGCACCACCGGGCAACTGGGGCGCCTTTTCGCCATGGGCGCCGACGCCTGGCAACTGAGCAAGCGCTTGCCACTTCTACGCCAGGTTGAAGATGCCGCCATTGAAGGACAAACCGGCATTCTGACCATGGATCCTGACGGCAGCATTCATCGCGAACAACGCTGGGCACAATTCCAGGGGGGAACACCCAAACTGCTTTCTCCGACCGTACCCCGGGAAGGTGAACCCGCCCCGACTGCAAACAACTGATAACCGATGACCAGGGAAGGCTCCAGAAAACTCGGACAGCATTACGAAGGTGTCGCCGCGCGGTATCTGGAAAGCAGAGGCATCCGGATTATTGAGCGGAACGTGCACAATCGTGGCGGCGAGATCGACCTTATTGGAATGGATGCCGAAGCACTGGTGTTCTTTGAAGTTCGCTTCCGCGCTGATGGTGCGCTGGTGGACCCGATAAGCTCGGTGTCCGCGGTGAAGCAGCAACGCCTGGTGCGTGCAGCCTCATTCTACCTGCACCGCCACGGACTCTGGGACCGGGTCAGCCGGATCGATGTTATCGGCATCACACCAGGCCAGTCCAGCAAGTACCGTATACAATGGATCAAAAACGCAATTCAGGCAGACTGACCAGAAACCATGACCGACACCGAACAGAGAATCAACCAGTGGTTCGCCAGCCATATGGAGCACACAGCGCAGGCGGCAAGCACCGCTGGTCCCGCCATTGAGCAGGTAGCGCAGGCATTTGTTGACGCCCTGCTCCAGGATGGCAAGATCATTACCTGCGCCAATGGCAACGCCAATGTACTGGCCCAGTATTTCTGCACGGCATTGTTGTCCCGCTTTGACCAGGACCGCCCGGCCCTACCGGCAATCAACCTTGGGGCAGACGCCACCACCTATTCCGCTATCTGCCGTGACAATCGATTCAACGACACCTTCTCTCGTCAGGTCAGAGCCATAGGCAAACCCGGCGACCTTCTGTTTGTGATCGTGGATGATGGCCACAAGGCAAACCTGATCCAGGCCATCCAGGCGGCCCACGACCGGGAAATGAGGATTGTGGTGCTGAGCGCCAGGGAAAAATCCGACATCACCTCCCTGATGCACCCTGAAGACCATGAAATCGCACTTAACGATTTGCCGCCAAGCGAGGCCACGCCCTTGCTGCTGGTCATCATCAACGCCTTCTGCGACCTGATTGACCACAAGCTTTTCGGAGGCTAATAAAAAAGCCGGCATCGCCGGCTTTTTTATTACTTGACCACTTTCAGGGTTGGCCTGCCATTCGGGCGGTCTTCCGCTCGCCGTGACGACTTGGGCTCACCTCCACCCTCCGGATCGGGAGAGCCTGGCTCACTGCCAAACACCATGCCCTCGCCGTTCTCCTTGGCATAGATGGCCATAACCGCTTGCAACGGTATGAAAACCTGCATCGGCACACCACCGAAACGAGCACTGAATTCCAGCGCACCATTGCCAATCACCAGCCCGCGCACGGCGCCGGGGCTGATATTGAGCACAATCTGGCCGTTGGCAACGTGCTCGGTAGGCACCTGAACACCCTGAATGCCGGCATCCACCACGATATACGGGGTACAGTCGTTATCGAGGATCCATTCGTTCAACGCACGGACCAGATAGGGACGACTGGATGTCATGGCGATAGTCATGTCAGACACTGCTTAACTCCTGCCCTGAAATACGGGCGCTGACAATCAGCTGCGAATATCTTCTTCCAGATCTGAAAGGCTTGCCTTGAAGCCTTCTCTGGCAAAGATGCTCTCCATGTACTTCTGCAAAGGCTTGGCCTGCTTTTCATTCAGCTCAATACCCAGAGCCGGCAAACGCCACAGGATCGGCGCAATACAACAGTCCACGATGGTGAACTCTTCCGACAGGAAGAACGGCATTTCGGCAAACAAAGGTGCCGTGGCCAGAAGGCTTTCCTTGAGTTCCTTGCGAGCGGCATCGCTGGCCTTGGCCCCCGGCTGCGCCAGGATCTGATCAACCAGTCCGCACCAGTCTTTCTGGATGCGGTGAATCATCAGGCGGCTGTTAGCCCGGGCAACGGGGTAAACCGGCAGCAGCGGCGGATGAGGAAAACGCTCATCCAGATACTCCATCATGATGTTGGGCTCGTACAGAACCAGGTCCCGATCTACCAGGGTTGGCAGGGCGTTGTACGGATTCATATCCGCCAGTTCCGCCGGCGGGTTGTCCGGATCCACATCCACGATATCAACAGTGACACCTTTCTCAGCCAGGACAATACGCACCCGGTGACTGTAGTGGCTTGCGGGATCCGAGAAAAAAGTCATTGATGACCGCTTGGTCACAACGCCCATATAGCTACCTCACGATTCTAAAAATCGAAACAATGCAAAACGCAAAAATCCAGCGAGCCTTAAAGACTCGCTGGAATCAAGGACACGGGATTATACCCTAAATCTTAGTGTACGTCTTTCCAGTACTCGCGGTTGAGCAGGTACGCGAAGACAAAGAAGATCGCCACAAAGATCAGCACGAAGATACCGAGACGCTCGCGCTCCACCTTGACCGGGTCGCCCATGTAGGACATGAAGTTGGTCAGATCCCACATGGCCCGATCAAACTCCGCACCGGACATCGAGCCTTCCGTTGCGTAATCCGGGCAAGCGTCTGCGTTATTGACGTTACCACTCAACGGCTCAACAGACGCCCCGACACCAATGTTCGGCTTCACGGCGCACAGACCCTGCATCTCGACCAGAATGTGAGGCATACCAACGTTATCGAACACCACGTTGTTTACGCCCAGTGGCCGGGAATCGTCCTTGTAGAAGCCCCGCAGGTATGAATATACCCAGGACTCACCACGCAGACGGGTTTCCAGCGTAAGATCGGGTGGCGGCGCACCGAACCAGCCGGCCGCCATATCCTTGTTCATGGAGTTCTTCATGAGCTCACCGATCTTGGCACCAGTAAAGATCAGGTTTTCCTCGTAAAGCTCGACAGGGATCTCCAGATCATCCGAAACACGCTTGTAGCGAGCATACTCCATGGAGTGACACCCCATGCAGTAGTTGGTAAACAAGGCAGCACCGCGCTGCAGCGACGCCTTGTCCGTATGATCCGGCTCCATATGATCAAGAGGAACCGCGGCACCAGCCGCCAGGCCAAGCGCTGGCAGGAGTGCGATGAAAAGACCAACAATCAGCTTTTTCATTATCCTGTCACCCTCTCTGGAACTGGCTTGGTGTTCTCCATGCGCGTGTAGAACGGCATCAGAATGAAGTAGAGGAAGTACAACACTGTCAGAATCTGAGCGACAGTCGTGCGACCTTCTGTTGCGGGAACCAGTCCAAGGTAGCCAAGGATTACGAAGCTCACCGCAAAGATTGCCAAGGCAATCTTGCTCAACCAGCCCTTGTAGCGGATTGAGCGGACAGGACTTCTGTCAAGCCACGGCAACACGAACAGAATCGCAATCGCACCACCCATGACCACAACACCCCAGAACTTCGCCGGCAGCCCCATAAAGTCTACCGTCACCGCCCGCAACATCGCGTAAAACGGCGTGAAGTACCAGACAGGCGCAATGTGCGCTGGTGTCTTCAGGGCGTTGGCCGGTTCAAAGTTCGGCTTTTCCAGGAACAGACCGCCCATCTCCGGGAAGAAGAAGACAACGATGAAGAAGATGAAGAAAAACACACCCACGCCCAGCAGATCGTGAACGGTGTAATACGGGTGGAACGGAATACCGTCTTTCGGAATACCGTTTTCATCCTTGTTCTTCTTGATGTCGATGCCGTCGGGGTTGTTAGAACCCACTTCGTGCAGCGCCAGGATGTGAAGAACAACCAGACCCAGCAGAACGATTGGCAGAGCAACCACGTGCAGGGCAAAGAAACGGTTCAGCGTGATACCGGAGATCAGATAGTCACCGCGAATCCACAGAGACAGATCTTCACCGATGACCGGAATCGCACCAAACAGGTTAACGATTACCTGGGCACCCCAGTATGACATCTGGCCCCAGGGCAGCAGGTAGCCCATGAAGGCTTCTGCCATCAGCACCAGGTAGATCAGCATACCGAAAATCCAGATCAATTCCCGCGGCTTCTGGTAGGAACCGTACATGAGACCACGGAACATGTGCAGATACACCACAACGAAGAACGCAGATGCGCCGGTCGAGTGCAGGTATCGCAGCAGCCAACCCCACTCCACATCACGCATGATGTATTCCACCGAGGCAAACGCCCCCTCGGCAGACGGGTTGTAGCTCATAGTCAGCCAGATACCGGTCACTAGCTGGTTGACCAGCACCAGCATTGCCAGTGAACCGAAGAAATACCAGACGTTAAAGTTCTTCGGCGCGTAATACTTGGCCAGGTGCTTGTTCCAGGCCTCAACGATTGGCAGACGCTCGTCTACCCAGTTAATCAGCTTTTGCATCACGCGGCCTCCGGATCAAGACCAATGGTCATGGTCACATCATCGTCAAACCGGTACGGCGGAACCTCAAGGTTCAGCGGCGCGGGTTGAGCCTCATAAACCCGACCGGCCATGTCATAGCGGGAACCGTGACACGGGCAGAACAACCCACCAAGCCAGTTTTCACCCAGATCAGCCGGCGCAACCTCTGGCCGGTAGGAGGGCACGCAGCCCAGATGGGTACAGAGCCCCACATAGACACCGAACTCTGGCTTGATCGCGCGCAAGGGCCCCTGGATATACGAAGGCTGCTGAGGCGCCTCCGACATCGGGTCCTTCACTGCGTCATTGAGCTTCTCGATATTCGCCAGCATTTCTTCCGTTCTGCGGATAATCCAAACAGGCTTACCTCGCCACTCAACGGTGATTTGCTGACCCGGTTCGATTTTGCTGATATTGACGGTTACCGGTGCACCGGCCGCTTCCGCTTTCGCACTGGGGTTCCAGGACGCTACGAAAGGAACGGCTGCACCGACGACGCCGACACCACCTACCACGGACGTAGCACCGATCAGAAACCGGCGCCGGCCTTGGCTCACGTCGCCATTACTCATTATGGTTTTCTCCCATCAGGCGAGGCACAGACGCGGAAAAACCGGCACTGCGCTTCGAAAAGGACTTCACAACCCAAAAATATAAGCGCTGAAATGGTAATGAAATTACCCCCCGCTTACAAGCCGGAAAGGTCGGCAGGCGAGCCTATCCCTGCGCCAGATCAAAAATATTTCCGGAGTACAGATATAAAAAAACCCGGCCACAAGACCGGGTTTTTCCAAATCGACTGAACGTCGATTAACGCTTGGAGTACTGCGGACGCTTACGCGCTTTGCGCAGACCCACTTTCTTACGCTCAACCTTACGGGCATCACGGGTTACGTAACCCGCTTTGCGCAGTGCCGGACGCAGAGTTTCGTCGTAGTCCATCAGAGCGCGAGTCAGGCCGTGGCGAATGGCGCCAGCCTGGCCACTGATGCCGCCACCCTTTACGGTAATGGCGATATCGAAACGATCTTCGGATTCGGCAACCACCAGCGGCTGACGAACAATCATGCGCAGGGTTTCACGACCGAAGAAATCTTCGATAGTGCGACCGTTGATGGAGATGTTACCGCTACCCGGCTTGATAAAGACGCGAGCCGTGGATGATTTGCGGCGACCAGTACCGTAATTTTGTGCTACAGACATATTCGCCTTCCGTTAGATGTCGAGTTCTTTGGGCTGCTGGGCGGCATGAGCATGCTCAGCGCCTGCGTACACTTTCAGCTTCTTGAACATGGCGCGGCCAAGCGGGCCCTTCGGAAGCATGCCTTTTACGGCCTTCTGAATGACTTGCTCGGGAGCCTTGTCAACCAGCTTCTCGAAATTGATGGATTTGATTCCACCCGGAAAGCCGGTATGGCTGTAATACATTTTAGCCGATGCCTTTTTGCCGGTAACCTTCACCTGGCTGGCATTGATAACGATGATGTAGTCGCCAGTGTCCACGTGAGGGGTATACTCAGGCTTATGCTTGCCCCGCAGACGAAGGGCGATTTCGGTTGACAGACGACCCAGCGTCTTGCCGGCTGCGTCTACAACGTACCAGTCACGTTTTACTGTTTCTGGTTTCGCACTCAGAGTCTTCATTGATTCCGCCTTGAACGCTATATAAGAAACGTTAAAAACCACCACCGGTACATGCAAGGCATCCGGAGGAGGTTCATACCTGTATGTTGCGCTGCCATCATTCGGGGCTGAGATAATGGCATCGCCTTGAAAAGCCAGGGCGCGAAGTATACTCGAACCCCTGGTGAATGCCAACCCCGACCTATGCTGTTTCGTTAATCCCCTATGGGCGTGGAACCAGAGTTAGCGGATCTTTCCGGTAGAGCTTCGCGGTATTGGCCAACAGTATTTCAGCCAGCGACTCCCGGGGCTCACTCCGCAGTTCCGCCAGGGCCTCGAAAATCTCCGGCAAGTGGACAGGTGAGTTCTGCCCTTTCGCCACTCCGGCCGGCGCCATATCCGGCGCATCGGTTTCCAGGACCAGCGCATCCGCCGGTAACCGGGCAATGGTATCCCGGGTTTTCCGGGCCCGATCGTGGGTAATCACGCCGCCCACGCCAATGTAACAACCCAGATCAACCAGCTTTTGCGCCTGCTGATAACTGCCCGAGAAGCCGTGAAGCAATGCCCGCCCGTTCCATCCGGCGCGTTTCAGACTACTGTGCACCAGATCATGGCTCTTGACGGAGTGAATCACCAGCGCCAGACCGAGCCGCTGGGCAATATCAATCTGGGCCTCGAACCAGGGTTCCTGCTCAGACAGATCGCCTTTGAGGGCGTCCAGACCACACTCTCCAAGGCCAACACTGGCTTGGGGCGCGGAAGACAGCAACCTTTCAAGCTCGGCGAGATCGCCAGCGCCGTGCTCCTGAATAAACCAGGGGTGAATACCCAGACAGTACCAGAGACCCTTCTCTGCATCTGCCATGCTCGCCACACGCTGCCAGTCCTGCCGCCGGACCCCCGGAATCACGATCGCGCGAACTCCAAGGCTGGCCGCCTGTGCCAACACCGCCTCCCGATGCCCGTCAAAAAACGGGAAATCAAAATGGCAATGAGCATCTACCAACTGCATGGCGGCC
The DNA here is from genome assembly GCF_002049515.1 of Marinobacter sp. tcs-11. Lineage (NCBI taxonomy): Bacteria > Pseudomonadati > Pseudomonadota > Gammaproteobacteria > Pseudomonadales > Marinobacteraceae > Marinobacter > Marinobacter sp. tcs-11. Next base: position 216,506 of record NZ_LLYU01000006.1, read on the forward strand.
TCCTCCCGGAGCCGAATCAGTGCTCCCGGGTCTTGTGGAACTGGATATCCGGATAACGCTCCTGAGCAAGATTCAGGTTCACCATGGTCGGCGCGATGTACGCAAGGCGATCTGCGCCATCCAGTGCGACGTTGTCCTGATTCTTACGCTGGAATTCGTCCAGTTTACGCTCATCGGAACAGGTTACCCAACGGGCAGTTGCCACGTTGATGGGCTCGTAAACCGCTTCCACCTTGTATTCACTTTTCAGGCGGGCGACAACTACATCAAACTGCAGCACACCCACCGCCCCGACGATCAGATCGTTGTTCTTCAGCGGACGGAAGACCTGAACTGCACCCTCCTCGGAAAGCTGGATCAGGCCCTTCTGTAATTGCTTGGCTTTCAGCGGATCTTTCAATCGAATGCGCCGGAACAGCTCTGGGGCGAAGTTCGGGATACCGGTAAACTTCATGTCCTCGCCCGCGGTAAAGGTATCACCCAACTGAATGGTGCCGTGGTTATGCAGGCCAATGATGTCACCGGCAAACGCTTCTTCCGCATGTTCACGGTCACCAGCCATGAAGGTGAGCGCATCAGAGAACCGAACATCTTTACCGATACGGACGTGCCGAGCTTTCATGCCTTGATTGTAACTACCTGACACGATCCTCAGGAAAGCGATACGGTCCCGGTGCTGTGGATCCATGTTTGCCTGAATCTTGAAGACAAAGCCGGAAAAGCCATCCTCGGTCGGGGTCACCTGGCGCACATCCGTGGCCCGGGGCTGAGGGGCCGGCGCCCAATCCACCAGACCATCAAGCATGTGATCAACACCGAAGTTGCCAAGCGCTGTTCCGAAAAACACCGGGGTCAGCTCACCAGCCAGGAAAGCCTCCTGGTCAAATTCGTGGGAAGCCCCTTTGACCAGCTCGATCTCATCACGAAGATCGGAAGCGTAATTGCCGATGGCGTCATCCAGCTCCGGGTTGTCCAGACCTTTGACTACACGTTTTTCCTGAATGGTATGCCCCTGGCCTGACTGATAGAGAATCACTTCATCCCGCAGCAGGTGGTAAACACCCTTGAACCCCTTGCCCATACCGATGGGCCAGGTAATCGGCGCACAGGCAATCTTCAGTACGTCTTCCACTTCGTCCATCAACTCGATGGGGTCCCTGGTATCCCGGTCCAGCTTGTTCATAAAGGTAAGGATCGGGGTGTCACGCAGGCGGGTCACCTCCATCAGCTTGATGGTGCGCTCCTCAACCCCTTTGGCACTGTCAATCACCATCAGACAGGAGTCGACGGCGGTCAGTGTCCGATAGGTATCCTCGGAGAAATCTTCGTGCCCCGGTGTATCCAGCAGGTTGACCAGCTTTCCACCATAGGGAAATTGCATCACCGACGTGGTGACGGAAATACCCCGTTCTTTTTCCATCTCCATCCAGTCAGACTTGGCGTGCTGTCCGGATTTTTTGCCCTTGACGGTTCCCGCCTTCTGCAGGGCCTGGCCGAACAACAGCACCTTCTCTGTGATGGTGGTCTTACCGGCATCCGGGTGCGAGATGATCGCAAAGGTGCGGCGCTTGGCCACTTCCTGGGAAAGGTTAGGCATAAACTCTGGTGACCTGAATCGAGATGGATGAAAGCCGAGCATTATACGGCCTATACCGTCCTCAGGTGAACCGCAGCGCCATGACCAGGGCATCTTCCCGTGCAGCGCCATCGGGATAATAGCCGGCCCTTCTGCCGATTTCAGAGAAACCCTCGCTCAGATAGAGCTGGGTGGCGGCATCATTGCTAACCCGCACTTCCAGAATCAGTTGTTCCATACCATCCGACACCGCGACAGCGATCAGATGCCGTAGCAGCCAGCGCCCGACACCCTGACCACGCACACGGGGACTGACGCAGATATTCAGCAGATGGGCTTCGTCGACCATATAGGCCACAACCGCATAGCCAATCAGCTCATCGCCACGCTCAGCGGCCCAGAGCCTGTAATTCGGCTTAAAACAGTCAAGAAAAGTCGATTTCGGCCACGGATGGGAGTGTCCCTGACACTCCAGCTCCATGACCGCCGCCAGGTCTGCCTCGACCAGAGGGCGTACCCGGACATCCTGGTTGTGCACGTCGAAAAAAGGCTGTGATGCTTTCATCGGCCAGGTACGAGAACCCGAATCGATTGCCAGAGCAGCCGCTTCTGGGAGGGGTCTGATGCCAGTGATGCGAGCGTGCCGGAAAACGCAATCTCCGGCACCCGCCCCAGGCCACGCTCGATCAACCGTGCCTGAGTTTCGTCGCCAAGCCCCAGCGTTATTAGCGTTTCTGTCGGGGCGTCGCCAGCAAAAGCAGAGGCTATGACTGAGACAAGATCGCTTTCACTGTTGAGCGTCACTTTCAGGTTATTGAACAAGGGCCAGCGCACTACACTGCATTGAGACACCCCGGTCTCTCCAATGCTTCGCAATATGTTACGAGCCAGATTTTCCTGCAAGGCAAAACTGGCGTCCTCGGCAATATGGCACAAGAGCATGAACCGGGAGCCTTTCCAGGCAGTCAGACACACCCGGTGCACTGGCTCCCGCTGCTGCACTTCTACTGGCTCCGAGGCCGGCAGGGAAGCCTCTGGCTCCATGTCTGGAGTTTCAGACCGAGGCTCGGTGGCCGGTGGAGCTTTCACTGGGTCCGCGGCCTGTTGCCCAGCGCTGTCCGCCTTCTGCACGGATTCAGGCTTGTTGCCCATCAGGCTCTGGAGCTGAGCAATGCGCTGCCGCCCCTGGTCCCCTGACAGCGGCTCAGATTTGCGCCCAATCTGAGGCACCTCCGACGCGGGCTGGAATTGCGGCTCGTCATCCACTCCGAAATCAAAGTCGGGGCTTGGCGCCGCGCCAGGCAAACTCTCGCGGGCATACCACATCCGAATGCCTGCCGCCGCCAGATAGAACTGCCGCTCCGCCTCATTCCCTATCACGAATCCCTCCATGGCAATCCTTCGGGCGCTTTAAACATCAGCCACCTGGGGATGTTGGCGAATACCGCCACTGGAAATCAGGTTCAGAGCCTCAATGTAGGCCTTCGCCGACGCAATAATGATGTCGGTATCTGATCCAACGCCGTTCACAATACGGCCGCCCCGCTCAAGACGAACGGTGACTTCCCCCTGAGCATCAGTGCCGCTGGTAATATTGTTGACCGAATACAGCTGCAGGTTACACCCGGAATCCACCAGAGATTCAATGGCCTTGAAAGTTGCGTCTACAGGACCGCTGCCCTCAGCCTCTACCGTGTGTTCTTTACCATCCACCGTCATGGTCAGATGCGCCTTGGGCACAACGCCGGTTTCAGAACAGACCTGCATGCAGACCAGACCGAAGCGGCCTTCTTCTTCCTTTTGCTTGGTATCGCTGGCAATCGCCTGCAGATCCTCATCAAAGATCTCATGCTTGAGGTCGGCCAGCGCCTTGAAGCGCGTGAAGGCCTCATTTAGCTCCCCTTCGGTTTCAAACTGGATACCAAGTTCCAGCAGTCTCGTACGGAAGGCATTGCGGCCGGAATGCTTACCTAAAACCAGGCTATTGGTATGCCAGCCTACGTCCTGTGCCCGCATGATCTCGTAGGTTTCACGATGCTTGAGCACGCCATCCTGATGGATGCCGGACTCATGGGCAAAGGCATTGGCACCGACGATCGCCTTGTTGGGTTGAACAGGAAACCCGGTAATGGTGGACACCAGACGTGATGCCGGGACGATATGCTGGGTATCTATGCGGGTATCAATATTGAAGAGATCCTGGCGGGTACGAACCGCCATGACAATTTCTTCCAGCGCTGCGTTACCAGCACGTTCGCCCAGACCATTGATAGTACATTCGACCTGACGGGCACCGTGGGCAACCGCAGCCAGCGAGTTGGCTACCGCAAGGCCCAGGTCGTTATGGCAATGGACTGAAAACACGGCCTTGTCGGCATTCGGGATACGGTTCAGTAACTGATGGATGGTCTCACCAAACTGTTCAGGAATGGCATAGCCCACGGTATCAGGGATGTTGATGGTACGGGCGCCGGCATCGATAGCGGCTTCAATGATGCGACAAAGAAAATCCAGCTCTGACCGCCCGGCGTCTTCACAGGAGAACTCGACGTCATCAACGTGGCTACGCGCCCGCTTGACAGCGCGCACGGCTTGCTCGACCACCTCATCTGGCTCCATCTGAAGTTTATGCTTCATATGGATGGGCGAGGTGGCAATAAAGGTATGGATACGGGAGCGTTCGGCAGGGCGGATCGCTTCAGCAGCCCTGTCGATATCCTTGTCCAAAGCACGAGCCAGACTGCAGACAGTGGATTCTTTGATGTTCTCGGCAATGGCCTTGACTGCATCAAAGTCGCCCTGGCTGGCAATGGCAAACCCCGCCTCGATAACGTCTACGCGAAGCTTCTCGAGCGCCTTGGCAATGCGGAGTTTTTCCGCCTTGTTCATGGTGGCGCCCGGGCTTTGCTCGCCATCGCGCAGAGTGGTATCGAAAATGACCAGGTGTTCGCTTGCGGCCATTGCTGGGCTCCCATCAGAAACGTTGCTTTGATTTTCGGTGAAGTATATCACTTCTCCGGAACCAGAAATAAAAAACCCCCGGCAGCTTCGCTGTCGGGGGTTTTTAGGCATTAGGCGCCTGACGATGACCTACTCTCACATGGGCAACGCCACACTACCATCGGCGCAGGTCTGTTTCACTTCTGAGTTCGGGATGGGATCAGGTGGTTCCAGACCGCTATGGTCGTCAGGCAAAACGGTTG